>DATIOA010000187.1:0-4084 GCA_035473575.1 Rudaea sp.
GGCCACGCTCGCGTGGATACAGGTCTGGTTCGCCAGCGCCGCCGGCGGCTGGATCGAGCCGCAGGTCAACCTGCCGTGGTTCGCGTTGTGGATTGGATTGCTGCTCGCGCATTACGGTCAATGGCGCGCATTGGGATTGAACCGCCTGCGTGCGGCGGCGGCGATGTACGCGCTCGGCTCGCTGCCCTTGCTCGATGTGCACGTGGCGCTGGCCGGTTACGCGGATTTGTGGCTGGCCACGATGCTCGGGTTCGCCGCGTTGGCGTGGCTGCGCTGGCGGCGCGAGCGCGATGCGGGGCAACTTGCCATCGCCATCGTCTGCGTCGCGTTGCTTCCGGCGATCAAGCTCGAAGGCGCGATCTGGTCGCTGCTGTGCGTGGCCGTCGCCGTTTACGACGTCCTGCCACGGCGCTGGCGGCGTCTGGCCTTGGCCGGCGTGGCCACCGTGCTGATGGCGTTGCTCTTCGTCAGTCGCATCGACTTGCCGGTGCCGGGGTTGGGCTGGGTGGAAATCACGCACAGCCGCATCGTCGTGCCCGCACTCGGCGAGTACGCGATGCGCTTCAATGCCGATGCGCTGTCGAGCCTGCTGAACAGTCTTTTCGTGCAGCCGAATTGGCACCTGCTGTGGTGGATCGCGCCGTGCATCGCCGTATGGCGCTGGCGCGCGCTGCGCGACGACGCGGCGCTGCGCCATCTCGGTGCATTCGTGCTGCTCGGATTCGTGTTCCTGTTCTTCCTGTTCACCTGCACCGACGCGTCGCGCTGGGCCGAGAGCTACACCGCGGTCAATCGCCTGATCCTGCAACTGGTGCCGGTGACGATCACGGTGCTGGCGTTGATGTGCCGCGATCCGGCATTTTTGCATTCGTCCATGAATGCGAAGGTCACGAAGCGGTCATCCTGACCGCACTTTCCAAATAAGCATCCATTACCTGCGGCACGATGCGATCCAGGGTGAATTCACGCTGGAAGCGTCGCTGGCCCGCTTCGCCAAAACGTTGTCTCAGGTTCGCATCCGCAGCAAGGCGCCTGAGCGCCGCAGCAAGCGCATCGGCGTCGTTCGGCGGAACGAGCATCCCGGTTTCGCCATCGCGCACGACGAACCCCACGCCCGATCCGGGAATGTCGCTGGCGATGACGGGTTTGCCGGCGCGCATCGCTTCGAGCAGGACCAGCCCGAACGATTCGGCGCGCTCGGTCGAGGGCAGGCAGAACACGTCGGCATTCGTGTATGCCGATTCGAGCAGTGCCTGTCCGGCGGCGTCCATGTCCAGGCGGCCGGCGAAATGCACACGCGTCTCGATGCGAAGTTGTGCGGCAAGCGCGCGCAGCGAATCGGCGCATTCCCCGCCGCCGATCAGCACGAGGCTGGCTTCCGGCACCTGCGCGAACGCGCGCAGCAGCACATCGAAGCCCTTGAAATAACTCAGCCGGCCCACGCCGAGCAGGCGCAGGCCGGGGGCGGGCCATTGTATATTTGTGGAAGTTGCAGCATCCGAGGTGATCGTTTCCGGCAAGCCGAGAGGCACGACGCGGACCTTGTCCTGCCACGGCGCCAGCGCCGCGCTGGAATCGGCATACGCCCGCGACGTGGCAATCACCACGCGCGCGTGCCGCAGCAGCGCCTGTTCCCACGGTTTGTAGAGACGATAGGCGAAGCGCAACGCGCGCCGGCGCGAATCCAGCGGAATGTCCGCATGCCAGTGCACGATCCATGGAATGCGCCGTGCGGCGGGCGATAGCAGCGCCCAGAACGCGGACGTATTCGGCACGTGGATGTGCAGCACGTCCGGTTTGAACTCGCGGATCGCGCGCGCGAGCAGGCGCGGAAAGGCCGGGCTCACTGGCGCGTAGACGAACTGGCCGTGGCAGGCCGCGAGATCGACGTCGACGTCGCCTGCGCGGAAATGCCGGCTGCGCCAGCTTCCCGGCTCCGCATGCGCGAGTACGCGTACCGTCAATCCCTGCGTCGCCTGCGCGGCGGTCAGATCAGAGACGAAGCGCTCGATTCCGCCCGGATGCGGCGGAAAGAATTTGCCGAGGTGGAGAACGCGAATGGGCGCCTCAGCCATCGCCCGATTTCGGCAACGGAATCACCTTGGCGCCCTTGCCGGAAAGTCTGTGCGGCTTGTCGCGGCGCAGTTGCGCGAGTTCCTGTTCCAGGATCGCCAGCTTCTGCGTGAGCCGGCGCAGTTGCCGTTCCGAACGCGAGCGATCGATGTCCATCTTGAGCAGGCGCACCAGGATCATGCCGATGCCAATGATGATCGGAATGACCGGCGGGTAGTGGATGCCGGTCAGACGACCTACCCAATCGATCACTGGCGGGAACACGCCGAGCAACAGGATCGCTCCGGCCACCGCCAGCCACCACAGCGCGTGGCTGCCGTGCAGATGCGTGCGCCTTACCAGCAGCAGGATGGAACCAGCCAGCAGCACGCCGACGATGGCTGCGGTGACCTGCACGCTGTTCATGCGCGTGCCGCCTGTCGTGCCGTACCGATTTGCGCGAAACACAGCACCGTGGTGTGCAGCATGTAGCGCATCACCATTGGCCAGGACGAGAACACGCGCGAGCCGCCGTTGCGCCGCTGCGACATCGGCGTCGGCACTTCGGCCAGGCGCAGGCCGCGCTGGCGCAGCAGCATGAGTACGCCCAGATCCTGGTAATCGAGCAGGCTGGCCTCGCGTGCGGCGAGTGCGCGGATCGCGCGGCGGTCGTACACGCGTAAACCCGAGGTGAAATCCTGCACGCCGATGCCTGTGATGAGATGAAAGTAGCGCCACGCGAGACGCTTCGCCTTCGACAAACGCTGCGGAAACGTTCCGATTGCGACGTTCGCGCCACTGGCGAGCCAGGACGAGACGAGGCGAGGCAATTCCTCGGGATGGTGCTGGCCGTCGGCGTCCAGCGTCAGCGCCACCGCGTAACGGTTGCGCCGCGCATAGCGCAGGCCAGTCTGTGCCGCGCCCCAGGCGCCAAGGCGCAGGGGCAGGTCGAGCACGACCGCACCCGCCTGCCGGGCCCGCGCCGAGGTGTCGTCGTCGCTGGCGTCGTTGACCACCAGCACGTCGCCGCCCACCGCCGCGCGCACGCGGCGCACGATCTCGCCGACCGTCGCGGCCTCGTTGCGTGCGGGGATCACGGTGAGCAGGTTGGGGGCGTAGTCGGGCATGGCGTAATCCAAATGTATACGAGTATTGTCCGCAGTGGTTGGCGGGGCGTCAATTGCGTTTCGCGGTTCGCGTGACGCTTCTGCTTTGCGCCCCCTCTCCCGCCGGCGGGAGAGGGTTGGGGTGAGGGTGGTTTGCCGGTGGTGAATTGAGAGGTACGATTGCCACCCTCACCCGTCGCGCTGCGCGCGCCGGCCTCTCCCGCCAGCGGGAGAGGCGAGAGACAGCCGCGCTATCTCATCGTCGGCCTACTTGGCGACAAGCACTGGTCGGCGGTCATCACGTACCGCGGGGCGAACATTCGCATTATTTCGGTCCGCAGGGCGCGGCCCGAGGAGGCAGCACTTTATGAAAGCCAGTGAGTTCGATCGCAAATTCGAGTCAGGCAAAAGCGTGCTCAAGCACCTGGATCTCACCAAGGCGCGCAGGCCGCAGCAAGAACAAAAGCCAGTCAACGTCGACTTTCCGGCATGGATGGTCGAGCAACTTGACCGGGAAGCCAGTCACCTGGGCGTTACCCGGCAGTCGCTGATCAAGCTATGGCTGGCGGAGAAGGTCGCGGAAGCGGGACGGTGAATCCCCTGTCCGCTTTTCGCCCTGCTTTGCGTTCCTGTAGCCGAGTGCCCGCAAGGGCATGGACTTTGGGTTCCGATAGCCGCGTCACGGAATGCCTCAAGAATCCGGTGCAAGTTGTTGACCGGGCAAGGGCAATCCGGTAGATTCGGCGCATTCGGGCATTTGGCAGCGGGGCAGGGGCCACGGCCACCCCCGATCGAATGGGAGATCAAGCATGAAATCGTTCAAGATGAAGGCGCTGGCTCTGGCTACGCTCGGTTTGGGTGGGTTGATGGTCGCGGGCGGCGCGTTTGCGGCTTGCCCAACCCTGACGACGAATACGGGCAATTCC
>DATIOA010000188.1:0-3704 GCA_035473575.1 Rudaea sp.
GATCCACAGCAACACGGCGGCGCAGCCGACCACGACCAGCGCGCGCAAGAGGCGGCGCGTTTGCGTGCTGACGCTGGCCAGCGTGACTTCTTCCGGCGGCACTTCGGGTGGAACATCGCCGCCGTCCGCCGCGGCATTTTCAGCGTCCGCGGCCTGCCGCTGTTCCATGCGCTGCAGGGCAAGGCGGCGTTCGCCGAGCACCAGCCAGCGTGCGGCCAGGTCGTAAACGACATTCGCCGCGAGCAGCGCCGCCAGCGTATTGAGCGCATGCGTGCTCAGCGCCAGCGCCGTGACGAAATAGCCGCGCAACACGAGTACCGCAAGCAGGATGACGCCGCCGCACAAGACGACGCGCGTGAACTGGCGCAGGCGCAGGGGTTCTTGCAGGGCGGTGTAGCGCGCGGTCCACAAGCGGCCCGGCGCGAGCAGCCACCACGTCAACGCCGCCATCGCCAGCAGCGCCGCGACGAGCAAGGCGCGTGCATAGCCATCGATCGCGGCGGCGTCGCCGCGCAGCATCATCAAACTGATCAGGAAATGCGTCGGCAGCACGATCAGCGCCAGCCAGGGCACGGCGGCAGACAAGGCCGCGCGGCGCAGGCGCGGCCAGCGGAAATGGAATTGCGCCAGGCCGTTTTCGCGGGTGAGCGCGCGCAGGAAGGCGAGCACGAACACCGGCGCCGCGAGGCGTGCCAGTGAAACCGCGATATCGGCTGCGAAATTGTTGCCGGGCGCCGGTGTGGTGCGGAACGCGACGGCGGCCAGCCACAGCAGCACGGGCCACGGCGCGGCGGCAAGCAGCGTCCACAGCAGCGCCATGCCGGTGAGACGGTAGCGGTCGCTGCGAATGCGCCGCATCGGTGTCGCTATCGCGGCCAGTCGCGCCGGAGCGCGCAGGCGCAACAAGAACAGGAGAATCAGCAGGGCGAGCGCGCAGGTGGCGAGCAGGGGCGCAGCCACGATCACGTTCCCCGCACCGCGCAACGCTCGTGACCAGCGCGCGGCCGAGAAGAAACCACTGTCGTCGCCGGCCAGCCCGGAGAACCAGGCGGCATTGACCGGCGCGTGGCTGGGCGTCCACAACAGGCGCGAGTCGAGCAGGGCGTTGAGCTTGGCGGTGGCTTCGACCAGTCCGCGCAATTCCTGCTCGGCTTCGCCTTGCGCACCGGCGAGCTTGGTTTGCAGGGCGCCGAGTTGCACCAGCACCTGCGCGCGCGTGGCGAGCAAGCGCAACAAGCTTTCGCGCAGCGTCTTGACGCGTTCCGGCGGCAGGTTCGGCAATTTTGCCAGCGCCGTGTTCGCGGCACTGTCCAGATCGCCGAGTTCGCCCTGCTGTTCGCGCACGTCGATCAGGCCGATGCGGGTTTGCGCGTAACGCGTTTGCAGATCGGACAACTGGCGCTGGAGCCGATCCAACGGCTGCAGTTTGCGTTTTTCGGCGAGCAGGATCAGGCCGACGGCTTCGTTGACGCCGCCGATGCGGATGCGGTCCTCGGTGTTCTTCAGCGCCTGCGCGGTATCGTTGACGGCGCGATCCCAGGTTTGCTTGCGCGTGCGCAAGTCCGACGAGTCGCGGACCGTGTCGGCCAGACGCGCGACCAGCGCCGCGTTGGCGTCGGCTGCTTCGATGAGCACGCGCGCGCGTGGATCGAGCGCCGCGCGTTCCTCGGCGGCCCGCGCCTGCAGCGCGCGTACCTGCGCGCCGGTGCGGTCGAGCAGGAGATTCTCGAGCGCGCTAGCGCGTTGCCCGGCCAGCAGTGACGCGCGTTGGCGTTCGCGCAATTGCGCCGACAACAGGCGCATGCGCGGTTCATAGCTGCGGTTCTCCAGGTTCAGCAAGGCGATGCGGATCGTCGCCAGCCGCTGCGCGGATTGCGCACGCAGCCGCTGCGCCTGTGCCAGCGCGGGTGGGCCGGACTTGCTCGTTGCCGACAAGGCTGCCTGACTGGAATCGAGCGTCGCGTGCGCCGCGGCCAATTCGTCGCGCAATTGCGCCGGGCGCGTCGTCTGTCGCGCGAGCTCGGATTCCAGTGCCGTCACCGCGGCACGCGCATCCGTGGCGGCGCCGCGTTCGCGGTCGAGCAGGGCTTCGAGTTGCTCGGCCGTGGCGCGTTCGGGCAGGGCCGTACGCCACTTGGCCATCGCCTCGCTGGAATCGGCGGCCAAGGACTCCTCGATCTTTTGCGCGTCCGTGTCGGCTCCGGCGGCGGTCTGGGTCAGCGTTTGCCACTGCTGTGCCAGTTCGTCGGCATGCGCCTCGTCGGCCTGGGCCTGGCGCAGCAGGTCTTCGGCCTGTTTGCGCGCGTCGGCATCCAGCCCGCGCTGTGCCGGCAGGGCGCGCAGGGCAGCATCGATCGCACCGGCCTGGGAGGGCGGAAACACCGTTGCGGCCGGGGCGGACGCGGCCACGGCAGGAGCGGATGCCGGTTTGGCGGTGGTGCCGGGCGCGGCGAAGGCACGCACGGCAATGGTGCCAACGAGCAGCGCCAAGGCCAGGGCTGACGCGCGCCGGATCCTTGCAGATAACGGATTATTCAAGACAATTTACCGCGCGGACTTGCGCCGACAAGGGTCGAAACGATACCATAGTCGTCTTTTCCGAACGTTTTTGTGGAGTTGCAGCATGAAAGCCGAAATCCATCCGAAATACGCGCCGGTCATCTTCCAGGATGTTTCGTCCAATTTCGCGTTCCTGACCCGGTCGACGATGACCGCCAAGGAAACGCTGAAATGGGAAGACGGCAAGGAATATCCGGTGATCAAGGTGGAAATTTCCAGCAAGTCGCATCCGTTCTACACCGGCAAGCACAAGATTGTCGATGCGGGCGGTCGCGTGGACAAGTTCCGCAAGCGCTACGGCGCGAAGTAAGCCGCGAACCATTGCGCCGGTCCAATCCGGCGGGCGACGGCGGCGCCAACGGCCGTCAGCGTGCGCCGGTCCTGACGTCCTTTGCGTGAATCCACAAGGAGTTCGCCGTGTCCGACAAGACCGTCCTTCTGACCGATAGCGCGTCGAACAAAACCAGCAACCTGCCGCTGCTCTCCGGCAGCATGGGCGAGCCGGCGATCGACATCGGCAAGCTGTACAAGGATCTGGGCTACTTCACGTTCGATCCGGGCTTCGTTTCGACCGCGAGCACGCGCAGCGCGATCACGTTCATCGACGGCGACAAGGGCGTACTGCTTTATCGCGGCTATCCGATCGAGCAGCTTGCCAAGCACTCGAGCTTCCTCGAAGTCGCCTACCTGCTGATCAATGGCGAGTTGCCGAACGCGCAGCAATTCGGTGCGTTCGAGGACGAAGTGACGCATCACACGATGATGCACGAGTCGCTGAAGAACTTCCTGCACGGCTTCCACTACGACGCGCACCCGATGGCGATGCTGTGCGGTTCGATCGCGTCGCTGTCGGCGTTCTACCACGACACGCTGGACATTTCCGATCCGGAACAGCGCCGCCTGGCCGCAATCCGCCTGATCGCGAAGATGCCGACGATTGCCGCCGCCGCCTACCGCTATTCGATCGGCTGGCCGGTGCGCTACCCGCGCAACAACCTCGAATACTGCACGCGCTTCCTGCACATGATGTTCGAGGTGCCGAGCGAACCACTCGCACTCAGTCCAGTCGTTGCCAAGGCGCTGGACCTGTTGTTCATCCTGCACGCCGACCACGAGCAGAACGCGTCGACGTCGACGGTGCGCCT
>DATIOA010000189.1:0-1700 GCA_035473575.1 Rudaea sp.
GTGCGCTGGCTCGCGCAAACGCCGCGGCGCGACTGGCGCACGGCCTTGCCACTGGCGCTGGTGATCGGCGGCGCGCTTGGCAATCTGATCGACCGTCTGCGCGTGGGTCAGGTGACGGACTTCATCCAGGTCTACATCGGCGCCTGGCCGTTTCCCGCGTTCAACGTGGCCGATTCGGCGATCAGCATCGGCGCGGTGCTGCTGGTTTCTTTCGGTTTATTCGCGCACAGCAAGACTGCGAAGTAAAATGGCTGGCATGGAAATCCTGCTCGCCAATCCGCGCGGTTTCTGCGCTGGCGTCGACCGCGCCATCGAGATCGTCGAACGCGCGTTGGAAACCTTCGGCGCGCCGATCTATGTGCGCCACGAAGTCGTGCACAACCGCTTCGTGGTCGATGGGCTGCGCGAGCGCGGTGCCGTGTTCGTCGACGAACTCGACGAAGTGCCCGATGGAGCAACGGTCATCTTCAGCGCCCACGGCGTCTCGCAGGCGGTACGCGCACAGGCTGCCGCGCGGCATCTGCGCGTGTTTGACGCCACCTGTCCGCTGGTGACCAAGGTGCATATCGAAGTCGCGCGCCACGCCAAGGCGGGCAGGGACGTGGTGCTGATCGGGCACGCTGGTCATCCGGAAGTCGAGGGCACGCTCGGCCAGTGGAACCGCGCGCAGACCGACGGCGAAATCCATCTCGTCGAAACGCCAGCCGACGTGGCAAGACTCGAGCCAAGGCATCCGGAGAACATCGCCTATTCGACGCAGACGACGCTGTCCATCGACGACACCAAGGCCGTCATCTCGGCACTGCGCGCGAAATTTCCGGCGATACAGGGCCCGCGTCACGACGACATCTGCTATGCCACGCAGAACCGCCAGGACGCCGTGCGCAAGCTCGCGGAAACCTGCGATCTGGTGCTGGTAGTCGGTTCGCCGAACAGTTCCAATTCCAACCGCCTGCGCGAGTTGGCGCAGAAACAGGGCGTGGATGCCTACCTGATCGACGGCGCGCAGGACATCCGCCGCGAATGGCTGGACGGCCGCAATCGGATCGGCGTCACCGCTGGTGCGTCCGCGCCGGAAAGCCTGGTGCAAGGCGTCGTTGCACGTCTGCGCGAGTGGGGTGCGAACAGCGTGAATTCGCTGGCGGGCGACCCCGAAAACATGACGTTTGCCCTGCCCAAGGAACTGCGCGTCACGCTGGTGGATTGAGGGTTTGCCGGGTTCAGCCGCCGTTTATCCGGAGTTTCCTACCTCGTGCCCGCAAGCCGTTGAGCGGCCTCGGGGCAGGCGCTAGGCTCCACTCGGTCGCAAACCGTTCGTCGGTATCGGGGATAGCATGTCAGAGCTTCGGCAAAGCAAATTGGCTCGCGGCTTTACGCTGGTCGAGTTGATGATCACCATCTTCGTGGCCGCGATTCTGGTGACGATCGCGCTCCCGAGTTTTCGTGAGCTGGTCGTCAGCAACCATGTCACCGAATCCACGAACCTGTTGCTCAGCGACCTGAATCTCGCGCGGTCCGAGGCGGTGCATCGCGGTACGCAAGTCGCGGTGATCAATGCCGCAGGTGTCGGCAGCAACAACTGGAGCGGCGGCTGGAAAGTGGCGGCGGATACCGCGTTCAATGGCAGTTTTGCCACCGATATCCGCGACAATCCTGGCGTCGATACCGCGAGCAACTACTCGGTGAGTTCCAAGGTCACG
>DATIOA010000190.1:0-7764 GCA_035473575.1 Rudaea sp.
AAAGCACGACGCACGAATCGTTGGTCAACGAGAACAGGTAATTATCGAAAGCTTTGTCGTGAATGGCCGATAGGCAAAGGCCGTTACTCGGATTCAGGCGATTCGCTTTGTCCACGCTCCACGGCACAATATGTCTAGCGACCAGCAGGCGCGAGTCCGACACGCCGGAGATGCAACATCGGCCGCGATAGCTGGCGAGCACGGCGCGGCGGAAAAAGTTTTGTTTGACGCGTTGCTGCACCAAGGCTTGCCGTGTTTCTCCGGTGAAATCGGTGAGTGCGATGTCGTTATATTTTTCGACGTGGCTTTCGCCTCTCATGCCATGTTTGCGCAACAGGTACTGACGTAGCTGCTCACACTCAACCGCAAGACGTTCCCAGTCGACGTGGAATTCATCCCAAATTTCGCGATCCAATTTGGACGCATTGCTCAGGCCGCTGCGCCCGCTAGCAATGATCGCCGGATCGAGGCTCGCGAAATTCACGCATTTCATCGCCAGCGCACTCGGCGTACGGCCTATCAAACTTGCAAGCTCCTTAATTTTCTTGTTCTTGCTGTCAAGTTGACCAAACGGCGTTTGACAGTAGAAATAGAAAGCGAGCTTGAGTTGTTCGCGTGTCCAGTTTTTGCTGGAAAATGCGTTCGCCGAAATTTCGGGAATGTCCGTCATCGCGATTTCCCCACAATCGAGTTTGGCTACGACACACTGTGCAACAGCAGCGATCATCGGCACAACTGCGGCGTCCGCGAACTGCTTGTAAGCCTGCGTATCGCTCACCGGAATCTGGAACGTATCCGGGAATCCCATCAGCCGCGCGCACTCGCGCGGTGTGAGCCGGCGCGGGCGCTTGCGCGCGCCTTGCGAAACGAGAATTTCCGAGCCGTCCTTGTAGTAGCGCGCGGACAGGGTGCGCGTCACGCTGTCGCCGTTGACCAGTCCGAAGCCGAAGCCATTGCCGGCGGCGCGATGCTTGGCGGCGTAATTCTGCAGGTAGTTCCACAGATTCGGCGTGAGCGTGTAACGCGCGTCGACTTTCGCTTTTGCGCCGCTGGTGTAATGCGCTTCGGGCGCTTCGCTGCCATTCTCGGGATGCAGGATGCTGGCAAGGCGCGGGCCCGCGGCGGGCAGACGCAGGTCGTCCCATGAAAAATCCGTCGGCTCGCGGAAACCGACAATGAGAATGCGTTCGCGATGCTGTGGCACGAAGCGGGCACCGTCGATGATCTTGTACTGGATGTGGTAGCCGAGCTCGTCGCGAAGGGTTTTCAGCATCACGCGGAAGGTGCGGCCCTTGTCGTGGCTGACGAGGTTCTTGACGTTTTCCAGCAAGAACGCACGCGGACGTTTCGCTGCGATGATGCGCGCGACGTCGAAGAACAACGTGCCTTGCGTTTCGTCGGCGAAACCGTGCTTGCGCCCGAGCGCGTTCTTTTTCGACACACCAGCAATGCTGAACGGTTGGCAGGGAAAACCGGCCAGCAGCACGTCGTGATCGGGAATATCGTCGGCATCAACTTGGGTGATGTCGCCGGCAAACACATGTCCGGTGGTTTCCGGAAAGTTCACTGAGTAGGTCTTCCGCGCGTAGGTGTTCCATTCACTGGTAAACACGCAGCGGCCGCCCTGCGCTTCGAACCCGCTGCGGATGCCGCCGATGCCGGCGAACAGATCGGCAAAGGTAAACGCGGCTTCACGTTGCGCTGCCGGAGCGATCGCCGCGAACGGCAGGATGCGCTGCCGGATGGCGTCGGCCAGATACGGCGGCGGATCGGTTTCGCGTACTTCCCAGCGCCGCACGGTGCGCGTGTTCACGCCGAGCAGGGTCGCGACTTTGCGCTGGCTGTGGTGGGTGCGGGCGGCAGCCAGCAAAGCATGAACGTCCATGCACTTCTCCAATGGAACAGAATACGGACACTATGTCCGCTTGTCGTCCCATTTTGCAAGTGTCACATCGTGTTGCATTGCAGCGCAAGCGCTCGCTACCATCGCTGCAATGCATTCGACCGCCGAGCCCTTGACTGCCGCGCGCCGCGACTGGCGCCGCCCGCTGCGCTATCTGTGGCGCACGCCGTGGATCGTCGTCCACATCGTGGTCGCCATACCCCTGACACTGGTTGCATTCAGTCCGATCGGGCGTCGCGCGCGTGTGCGCGGGGAGCGACTGGATCAATGGCTGCAACGCTGGTGGTCGGGCGGCATCGTGCGGCGTTGCGGATTCCGCATCGTGCGCGTGGGCGAGCCGCGACCGGGTCCGGTGTTGTTCGTCGCCAATCATGTTTCGTGGCTGGATATCGAACTGATGCACAGCCAGCGCGTGATGAGTTTCGTGGCCAAGGCCGAGATCGCGCGCTGGCCGCTGGTCGGCTGGCTGGCGACGCGTGCGGGAACGATTTTCCACCGCCGCGGCAGCGGGCATTCGCTCAGTGCGGTGATGGAACAAGCCGTCGAGCGGCTTCGGCAGGACATGGCCGTGGGCGTGTTTCCCGAAGGCGGCACCGGGCCGGGCGATCGCCTGCGCACGTTCCACGCGCGCATCTTCCAGGTCGCCGCCGACGCGCAGGTGCCGATCCAGCCGGTGGCGATCAGTTACGGAAGAAATGGCAAAATGGATTTGCGCGTTCCGTTCGCGCCGAACGAGAGTTTTTTCGCCAATGCCGTGCGCCTGATTGGCGATGCCGGCGTGGAAGCCCAAGTCCGCTTCCTCGATCCGATCGAGTTGAGCGATGAGGGCCGCCGCCAGATTGCCGAGTCCGCGCGCGCGGCGATCGCGCTGGCGTTGGGTTGTGCCGAAGACGCATGATGGACGCAGGACCGATCGATTCGGGGATGTTCAATCCACCGCGCCTGCTGCGCAATCGGCACGTGCAGTCCGTCCTGTCGTCGAGTTCGCTGCGCCGCGTCGTGCTCCGCCGCGACGACGCCACGCTGGAGAACAGCGCGAGCGAGTGCATCCTCGACTGCGGCAATGGCGTGCGCCTGCAAGGATTCCATTCCGCGCAGAACGCGCGTGCCGCACCGCGCGCATTGGTTGTGCTGCTGCACGGCTGGGAAGGCAGCGCACAGTCGAACTACATTTTGCATACCGGCGCGCGCCTGATCGCCGAGGGCTGCGACGTGTTCCGGTTGAATTTCCGCGATCACGGGCAGACGCATCATCTCAACCGCGAATTGTTCCACTCCTGCCGCATCGACGAGGTCGTCGGCGCGGTCGCGGAAATCGCGCGGCGTTTTCCGGCGCGCCCGCTCGTCGTCGGCGGATTTTCGCTGGGCGGCAACTTCGCCTTGCGCGTGGCGCTGCGAGCGCCAGCGGCAGGGATTCCGCTGGCCTGGACGTTCGCCGTGTGCCCGGTGATCAGCCCGCGCGCCGGCCTTGCCGCCATCGAGGACGCCCCGTGGTTCTATGAGTTCTACTTCATGCGCAAGTGGCGCGGTTCGCTGCGACGCAAGCAGGCGCTGTTTCCCGACCGCAAACTGTTCGCGGGCGCGGCACTGCGCGGCGGCCTGCGCGACCTTACGCGCCAACTGGTCGAGCAGCACACGGATTTCGGCACGCTGGAGAATTATCTGGACGGCTATTCCATCGCCGGCGACAGGCTCGCCGCGCTCGCCGTGCCGGCGAACATCCTTACCGCCGCGGACGATCCGGTGATTCCGGTCGCGGGATTCCGTGAACTGAAACTCGCGCCGACAACTGAGCTCACGATCGTTCCACATGGCGGACATTGCGGCTTCATCCGCGATTTTTCGCTACGCAGTTGGGCCGAGGATTTCATCCTCGCGCAGATGACCAAGCGACTGGGAATCTAGACGCGTCCCATCACCGGCAACAACGCGCCGGTAACGGCACTGGCGCGATCCGAGAGCAGGAACACGATTACGTCGGACAGTTGCGCAGGTGTTACCCAGCGCGAAAAATCGGCCTTGGGCATGTCGGCGCGGTTCGTGGCAGTGTCGATGGTGCTGGGCAGAATCGCGTTTACGGTGACGCCGCGATCTTTCAGTTCTTCGGCCAGCGCTTCGGTCAGGCGCGCGACGCCGGATTTGGATGCCGCATACGCGCCCATGCCGGCGCCGGCCTTGATCGATCCGGCCGCACTGATATTGACGATGCGTCCTGCGCCCGATGCAACCAGATGCGGGATCGCTGCCTTGCTCGCCGCGACTGCAGTGCGCAGGTTCACGCGATAGAGCAGGTCCCAGGTGTCCGCGCTGCCGTCGGTGAGGGTTTCCCAGCGGAACGTGCCGGCGATGTTCACGAGGCCGTCGAGTCCGCCGAGCGCTTTCGCCGCTGCATCGATGGCGGATTTGGCCGCACTCGCGTCGGCGAGATCCACGCCGCCGATCGCGGTCACGTTCGCCGCGCTGGATGCCGGCGCCGGGGCGCGGTCGATCGCGGCCACGCGTGCGCCCGCGGCGACGGCGCCTTCCACCATCGCCGCACCGAGCGCTCCGAACGCGCCGGTGACCGCGATGCGCTTGCCCTGAAGTTCCATCACGTGTTCTCCGTTCAAGTCTTCAGGGCATTGTCGCCGATTGCGCTCGATGTTGCTTAGTGCGCCGGCACTGCCGGCAACACCGGGTGGTAGTTCGGATAGGCCGGATCCGGATACACCGGCGCGGGATGTTCCTTCAGCGCCTGCATCAGTTCGGCGACGCCGCGTTCGAGTTGCGGATCGCGGCCCTGGCGCGTCAGGGTTGGGTCCTGCCAAACCTCGATGTCCGGCGCGATCCCGACGTTCTCCACTTCCCACTGCCCGTGCAGGCCGAACAGAGCCCAGCGTGGCGCCTCGACGCGGCCGCCGTCGAGCAGCACTGGATACATGCCGATGCCGACGAGTCCGCCCCAGGTGCGCTCGCCGATCAGCGGGCCGATCTGCTTGCGCTTGAAATACCATGGCAGCGCGTCGCCGCCGGAGCCGGAAAACTGGTTGATCAGCATCGCCTTGGGGCCGAAGATTGCCTGCGTCGGTTCGGTATACGTCTGACCTTCACGCGTCATCACCCGCGTCATCGGCGGGCGCGACAGGTAGTCGACGATGTAGTCTGCGAGCTGGCCGCCGTGGTTGTAGCGCTCGTCGATCAGCGCACCCTGCTTGTCGGTCTGGGCGAAGAAATAACGGTTGAAATTGGTGAAGCCGCCTTGCGCGGTGTCGGGCAGATAGACGTAGGCGAGCTTGCCGCCGGATAACTTGTCGACCTCGCGCCGGTTGTGCTCGACCCAGGCCAGATGCCGCAATCCCTTTTCGTTCGCAATCGGCACCACGGTGACGTCGCGCGCGCCGCTGCCATTTGCGTTCGCCCCGACGTGCAGCACGGTCTGCTTGCCGACGGTCTGCTGGAAGAAGCCGTAGATGTCGTCGTCCGCGCGCAACTCGCGGCCGTTGACCGCGAGCAGGTATTCGCCCGCATGTACGTTCACGCCGGGCTGGGTCAGCGGCGCCTGCATCTGCGGATTCCAGTTTTCGCCATTGTATACTTTTGCGAAACGATAACGGCCGTTGTCGATGCTGTAGTCGGCGCCGAGCAGGCCGACCGCGATCTTCGGCAGATCCGGCATGCCGCCGCCGCGTACGAACATGTGCCCGACCGAGATGTAGGCCAGCATCTTGCGGAACAGGAAGTTCAAATCCCCGCGGCTGCCGACGCCGGCCAGGTACGGACGGAAGTGCTTTTCCGCGGCGGCGATGTCGAGGCCGTGGAAATGCGGGTCGTAGAAGAAGTCGCGCTCGATGCGCCAGACCTCGTTGTACATCTGCGTCCATTCCGCGCGCGGCTGCACGTGCACCTCCATGTTCGCCGTGGCGAGCTTGCCTTCGCCGGGCTTGGCGGGTTTGTCGGCGGCGGCGATCGTCCAGTCTTCCTTGCCGGTGCGGATCAGCATCTTGTTGCCGTCGGCGGACAGCGCGAACGCGGTGACTTCGCTGGCGAGCGTGTCGGTCTTGCGTTTCTTCAGGTCGAAGCGCTTGAGCGTGGCGGGGTCTTCCTCGCCTGCCACCTGCGGGGCTTCGAGCAGGTATAGCTCGCCGGTCTTGCCGGCTGTCATGCCAGAGAAATTGGCAGGCGGAACTGGTAGTGCGAGCGTGCGTTGCAGCAGGCCGTCGAAATCGATGGCGACAGCATCGCCGTCGGATTTGGATTTGCCTTCGTCCTTTTTCTTTTTGTCTGCATCATCGGACTTGTCCGCGGCATGCGACGCGATACCCTTGTCCTCGTCGCTTTCCGGTGCGAGCGGCGAGGGCAGGTTCTTGCGCAGCACGGCGACATACACGCCGCGCGTGACCGGACGCGCTTCGCTGGTCATGTCCAGCCAGCCGGGCGAGAGGCCGCTGTCGGTGCTGGCGGTGAAGTACAGGTACTTGCCGTTCGCGTCGAACTGCGGGTACAGCGCGTCGCTCATGCCGTCGGTGACTTGCGTGCTCTTGCGCGAGTCCAGCGCATACACGAACACAGCGTGAAGGTGATTCGGCAATTGTTTCGTGTACGCGATCCAGCGGCTGTCGGGCGACCAGGCCTGGTCGAACGCGTGCAACGGCGTGTCGAACAGGTCGGTGTCGACCTTCGCGGGCTTGCCGTCGGCCAGGTCCACGACCCACAGGTTCAGGCGCTTGTCGGAGTAGGCGATGCGTTTGCCGTCCGGCGACCAGTGTGGCGAATAGAAGAACGAGGGCGGCTGGCCGAGGTCGATGCGGCGCGCAGGTTTCAGTCCATCCTGATCACGGATGTACAGCGCGTATTCGCCCGAGGCATCGGAGAAATACGCCACCGATTTTCCATCCGGCGACCAGGCCGGATCGCGTTCGGCAGCGTTTTCGCTGCGCGTCAGATTGCGCACGTCGCCCTTGTCGGCGGGCACGCTGAAGATGTCGCCATGCGCCTCGAACACGGCGCGTGCACCGGTCGCGGAAATGCCCCAGTGCTCGATTTCCTTGGCGACTTTCTTGAAATAGGGCACGGTCTGCGGCAGCGGGCCGTCGATGCTCACCGGCACGACGGAATTCTTGCCGCTGGCGAGGTCGACCAGATGCAACTCGCCCATTTGCGTGTAGACGATCGCACCCGCACTGGCGCTTGCCGCGTCGATCGGAAAGCCGTCGTTGGCAACGAGCTGATCCACCTTGCCGCTGGCGACGTCATAGGCAAACAGTGTCGCCGGGCCGTTGCGGTCGGACAGAAAATAGACGTGATCGCCAAGCCACATCGGGTTGGAATCATTGGAATTCTCGCGCGGAACCTTCGTCACGCTCGAATCCGACAGTTGTGCGATCCAGATGCGGGTGGTCTGGCCGCCATGGTAGTCGCGCCAGTCCGGTTCCCACTGGAACACGGGGTTGTAGGCGATCCGCTTGCCGTCCGGTGAGAACGCGCCTTGTTCGGCCATCGACAGCGGCAGCGCCTGCGGCAGTCCGCCCGACAAGGGCAACAGGTACAGCTTTGAAGAATCGTTCGCGGCATCGCGGTTGGAGCGAATCAGAACGGACTTGCCGTCGGGCGACCAGCCCACGGCTTCGTCGCCGGCCGGGTGCCAGGTCAGCCGCTTGGGCGTGCCGCCGGCCGTCGCCACCACGAACACGTCGGCATTGCCGTTCGCGCTGTCGGTGTAGGCGACGAAGGCGCCGTCCGGTGAAAACACCGGGCCCATTGCCGTGCCGGCGCCGCCGACCAGCAAGGTCGCGGCTCCGCCCGCGTGTGACACCGTCCAGATCTCGCCGCCGTAGGCGAAGGCGATGCGCGTGGCCGACACGCTCGGTGTTTGCAGCAGCAGC
>DATIOA010000191.1:0-11309 GCA_035473575.1 Rudaea sp.
CTATCGCGACGATGGCTCGTTGCCGGCCACTTACGAGGTGATCTGCGCGCATGCGTTCGGCCCGGATGCCGGGCAACCGCGACGTGAGGCAGGCGCCGAGATCGCCACGTTCTCGGTCGATGCGTTGCGCGGGTCGCGGCGCTAACGTGTCAGACCTGCTTGTGTCGAAAGCACCCCGTGAGATGATCGTTCACCATCCCCGTCGCCTGCATTTGCGCGTAGACGATCGTCGAGCCGACGAAGTTGAAGCCGCGCTTTTGCAGGTCCTTGCTGAGTCTGTCGGATAGCTCGGTGCGCGCGGGCACGTCGCCACGATCGCGCCACTTGTTGCGGATCGGGCGACCATCGACGAACGACCAGAAGTAAGCGTCAAGGCTGCCGAATTCGGCGATGACCTTGAGCGTCGCGCGCGCGTTGTTGCGCGCCGAATAGACTTTCATGCGGTTGCGGATGATGCCCGGATCGAGCAGCAATTTTTCCAGCGCCGCGTCGCCCATGCGCGCCACGCGCGCGATGTCGAAACCGTGGAAGGCGCGGCGATAGGCCTCGCGCTTTTTCAGCACCGTGCTCCAGCTCAATCCGGCCTGCGCGCCTTCCAGCACGAGGAACTCGAACAAGCGTGTGTCGTCGTGCAGCGGCGCACCCCATTCACCGTCGTGGTAGGCACGCATCGCGGCATCGTCGCCGCTGGCCCAATGGCAACGCACGCGTTGTTTCGGCATCTCGTCCTTCCTCGTCGTGCCAGCGTGCGTATCATACGCAACCTGCCGCATCCGGAATTTCATGAGCACTGACGCCGCCCGCCGCAGCGCTTTGATCGCGCTGGGCATCCTGAGCCTGGTCTGGGGCTTCAACTGGATCGTGATGAAGGCGGTGCTCGCCTTCGTCGGCCCGCTCACGTTCTCGGCGATGCGCTACGTGTTCGGCACCGCGGTGCTGTTCGCGGTGCTCGCGCTGCGCGGCGAGAATCTTGCGCCGACGCCGTGGCGCGACACGCTGCTGATCGGCCTCGCGCAGACGACCGGTTTCCAGGTGCTGGTGCAATTCGCCCTGATCACGGGCGGTGCCGGCAAGACCGCCTTGCTCGCCTACACCATGCCGTTCTGGGTGATTCCGCTGGCCTGGGTATTGCTGGGCGACCGGCCGAGCGCGCGGCAGTGGGCATACATCGCGGTCGCGGCGGCGGGACTCGTGCTGGTGCTCGAACCATGGAACACGCATGTCGGCCTCGGCAGCGCCCTGCTCGCGCTCGCCGGCGGCGCGTGCTGGGCCATCGGCACCGTGCTGGCCAAGCGCCTGTTCCTCTCCGTGCCGGTTTCGCCCTTGCGCCTGACTGCATGGCAGATGCTCTGCGGCACCGTGCTCCTGGTCGTCATCGCGCTGTGCGTGCACGAGCGTGACATCGTCTGGGCGCCGCAGCTCCTCGGCGCGCTGCTCTACAACGGCTTGCTCTCCTCGGGCATTGCCTGGGCGATGTGGCTGTTCATCGTGCAACGCCTGCCGACAAATGTGGCCGGTCTGGCCAGCCTGATCACGCCGCTGGTTGGCATTGGCCTGGCTTGGGCGCTTCTCAGTGAGCGACCGGATTTCTACGAATCCCTTGGCATCGCGGTCATCATGATTGCGCTGTTCGGCATACTGCGGCCGCGCGCGCAAGTCACCACGGCAGGCGATCCAGATCCACATTCCCGCCGCTGAGGATCGCGCCGACGCGCAAGCCCGCGAAGCGATCGCGATGCCGCAGGATCGCCGCCAGCACCACGGCCGACGAGGGTTCGATCACGATTTTCAGACGCTCGAACACGAGGCGCATGGCGGCGACGGTCTGCGCATCGCTCACCGGCAGCACCTCGACGCCGTGCTCGCGCAGCAGGGCGAAATTGATCTCGCCAAACGTGGCGCGCAAGCCGTCGCAAATCGTGTCCGGTTCGATATCGGTTACACGCACGCCGCGGCGCAACGACTCGAACGCGTCCGCCGCGCCTTCTGGCTCCGCCGCGAATAACCGGATTCGTGGGCTGATCCCTCTTGCGGCAATAGCGCTGCCGCCAATCAAGCCGCCGCCACCGATCGGCGCGATCAAGGCGTCGAGTTCGCCGGTTTCGCGCAGCAACTCCAGCGCGGCCGTACCTTGCCCGGCGATCACGTGCTCGTTCGAGAACGGATGCACCAGCGCTGCGCCGGTTTCCTGCGCGATGCGCGCGGCGGCTTCGTCACGAGCGGCCAGCGTCGGCGCGCAAACGTGCAACGTGGCGCCGTAGGCTCGGATCGCCGCGACTTTCGTCGCCACCGCGCCTTCCGGCACGACGACATGCGCCGCAATGCCGCGCGTTTTTGCCGCCAGCGCCAGCGCGGCGCCGTGATTGCCGGAAGAATGCGTGACCACGCCGCGGGCGGCGGCGGCGGCGGACATGGCCCATACCGCATTGCAGGCGCCACGGAACTTGAACGCGCCGACGCGCTGGAAATTCTCGCACTTGAACGCGATCGTGCAGCCGGCGAGGTCGTCCAGCGAGCGCGAGCGCAACACCGGCGTGACGTGCGCGTGTGGCGCGATGCGCGTCGCCGCAGTCTCGATGTCGGCAAATTCAAGCACCATCGCAGCTCAAGCCTCGTTCGCCGCCTGCGGCTCATATCCGCGCAAATGCCGCGTCGCGTAGGCAGCTACCCACAGTGCAGCGAAGACCAGCGCGGCGGCGAGCACGAAGGCCACGCCCGGCAGATGCAGGACCGGCGCGTGGTCGCTGATGAACAGCGCGAACAGGTTTGCAAACAACGCCGGTCCGAAAATGCCAGCCAGGCTCTGCAAGCTTGTGAGTGCGCCTTGCAGCCGACCCTGTTCGTGCGGATCGACCAAATGCGTGACCATCGCTTGCGCAGCCGGCCCGGCCAGCCCGGCCAGGCAGAAGACCGGGATCGCGGCCACGAAGGCCCACGCCGACGGCGCCAAACCGAACATCAGGTATCCCGCTACCGAGAAACACAGACCGGTGAGTATCATCCGCCGCTCGCCGAGCTTGGGCATCAGGCGCCGCACCAGGCCGGCCTGCACGATGGCCGTGCACAAACCGACCAGGGCCAGTGTCCAGCCGACCGCCTGCGGGCCCCAGCCGAAGCGGAAATCGGTGTACAGCACATAGGTCGAGTTGATCGAATATTGCGCCAGTGCGAGCAGGAAAAATACCGCCGCCAGCGAAAATACCTGCGGATAGCGCTTGAGCAGCACGACCGCGCCGAGCGGATTGGCGTGGCCCCAGTCGAAGCGCGCACTGCGCCGTTCCGGCGGCAGCGACTCGGGCAGCACAAAGTATCCGTAGCAGAAATTGACCAGGGCGAGAAACGCCGCCGCCCAGAACGGCAGGCGAATGGAGATGTGTCCGAGCAGGCCGCCCAGCGCCGGGCCAATGATGAAGCCGATGCCGAACGCCGCGCCCAGCAAGCCGTAGCTGGCCGCACGTTTTTCGCGCGGCGTGATGTCCGCGATGTAGGCGTTCGCCGTGGAGAAGCTCGCCGCACATACGCCGGACACCGCGCGCCCGAGGAACAGCAGCCACAGCGTTGGCGCCAGCGCCATGACGATGAAATCGATGCCTAATCCGAAACTGGAAATCAGGATCACCGTGCGCCGGCCGAAGCGATCCGACAGCGCGCCCTGGATCGGCGAAAAGATGAATTGCATCAGCATGAACAGCGTGCCAAAGCCGCTCGACCACACGGCGGCCTTGGCGATGCTGCCGCCGACCAGCTCGATGATCAGGTGTGGCAGCACCGGGATGATGATGCCGAAACTGAGGATATCGATCAGGACGGTGACGAAGATGAACGCCAGTGCGGCGTGGCGACGCGGGTGTTCCAGCGGAGTTTCGATTTCACTCATGGGTGTATTGGCGTGCGACCCGCCCACGGTTCGTAGTGCAAAGCCGGTTTTTCACTGGTTCGCGTCGATGTCGATAAAGCGGAGGAATTCCGCCCGCGTGCGCGCATCCTTGCGGAAACTGCCGAGCATCTGGCTGGTGATCAGCGACACGCCGCGTTTGTGCACGCCGCGCGTGGTCATGCACTGGTGCACGGCGTCGATCACCACGCCGACGCCACGCGGGTGCAGGGCTTCGCTGATGCAATGGGCGATTTGCGCGGTCATCTTTTCCTGCACCTGGAAGCGGTGCGCGAAGGCGTCGACCACACGCGCGAGCTTGCTGATGCCGACGACCTTGCCATCCGGCAGGTAACCGACGTGCGCGCGACCGATGATCGGCGCCATGTGGTGCTCGCAGAACGATTCGAACTGGATGCCGCGCAGCACGATCATCTCGTCGTAGCCGGCGACTTCCTCGAACGTGCGTGCGAGGTATTCCTGCGGATCCTCGTGATAGCCCGAGAACCACTCGCCATAGGCATCGACGACGCGCCGCGGTGTGTCGCGCAAGCCTTCTCGCGTGGGTTCGTCGCCAGCCCAGCGCAGCAGCGTGCGCACCGCGTCCAACGCCTGTTCACGCGTGACCGCCGGCGAGGTCGGCTTGGCGGCGGCGCACAGGGAGGGTTTGCCGGATTCGGTCATGGCGGCACTCGCGCGGAAAAGGCGCGACAGTGTAGCACCGGGCCTTATTCCACCCGGCAGAACGCTGCCTTGAGATAACGCGACTCGGGCACGTGCGCAAGCCAGGGGTGGTCCGGTCCCGCACCGGAAACCTTGATGACCTGTACCGTGCGATTCGCGTAGAACGCCGCGCGCCGCAGCATGTCGAGAAATTGCTCCTCGCTCACCAAGCCCGTGCACGAACACGTCAGCAACATGCCGCCGGGCTTGACCGCGCCGAGCGCGAGCTTGTTCATGTCCAGGTATTTCTTCAGCGCCGGAATCACCTGCTCGCGATCGCGCGTCATCTTGGCGGGATCCAGAATCACGACGTCGAATTTCTTGCCCGGATTGCTCGCCGTGTCGCGCAGCCAGGCGAAGATGTCGGCCTGGATGAATTTCACCTTCGCCTTGTTCATGCGCGCGTTGCTTTCGGCGACATGCAAGATTTCTTCGTCCAGATCGATGCCGACGACTTCCTCAGCGCCACCGATGGTTTTGGCGTAGATGCCGAATCCACCCGAGTTGCAACACAAATCCAGCACGCGCTTGCCAGCGCAAAACTGCGAAAGGAACAGGCGGTTGTCGCGCTGGTCGGCGAAAAATCCGGTCTTGTGCTTGCTGCCCGGTGCGGCGTGGAACTGCACGCCGTGCTCGTGGATCACGCTCGGCCTTGGCGCCGGCGGGTGCGCGAGATCGAAACTTTCCTGCTTCTGCACGTGATCTTCGGCGAAGGCGTAGATTTCCGCATCCGGAAAATGCTGCAACAGCACGCGCTTGATCAGGTCGCGTTGCTTGAAGAACCCCGCGGAAAAATATTCCACGACCAACGTATTCGCGAAGCGATCCACGACCAGGCCCGACAGTCCGTCGCCCTCGGAATGCACCACGCGATAGGCATCCGTCACCGCGTCGAGCTTGAGGATTTCGCGGCGCAGGCGCACGGCATCGCCGATCTTGCGCGAGAAGAAATCCTCGTTCACCGCCTCGTCGGGATCTTGCGTGAGCACACGCAGGGCGATGCGCGAATGACTGTTGTAGAAACCGCGCCCGGCGAAGGAGCCCTCGCGGTCGACGATGTCGACGATGCTGCCGGGCTTGGGTTTCGGCTCGGGCTTTTCCACCATCTTCTGGAAAATCCAGGGATGGTTGGAACGACGCTCGATCTTCAGGCGGATGGTCGGATTGTCGGGACGGCTCATCCGCGCATGATACCGGAGCGGGCGATCAGCCCATGCGCATCGCACCGGCCGCCGCAGGGTCGGCGACATCCGCGGGCCCGCGCACGCAATTGCGCCCGGCGCGCTTGGCCGCGTACATGGCCGCGTCGGCGCGGCGCAACAGGGCCGCGAAGTCGTCTCCGTCGCGCAGCGTGGCGACGCCGATGGAGATGCGCAGCGGCACCGGGCGGCCAGCCGCGGCAAAATCGAGTTCTTCCACCGCGCGGCGCAGGCGCTCGGCGCTGGCAAGCGCATCCTCCGTGTCGCCTTCCGGCAGCACGGCGACGAATTCCTCTCCGCCCAGGCGGCCCAGCAGGTCCTCGTTGCGCAATCCGCGCCTCAGCGTCGCCGCCAGCAGCCGCAATGCATCGTCTCCGGCGGCATGGCCGCATTCGTCGTTGATGCGCTTGAAATGATCGGCATCGATCAGCAGCAACGCCAACGGACGGATGTGGCGTTGCGCCGAAGCGAGCGCCTGCATCGCCAGCACATCCAGCGTGCGACGGTTGCTGATGCCGGTGAGCGGATCGAGCATCGCCAGGCGTTCGAGCTCCTGGTGCGACTGGTCGCTGCACATCAGGACGAAGCCCAGCGTGGCGACGACCGGAAACAGCGACGCGAACGAGAACACGATCGTTTGCATCGGCGAGTCCCAGAACGCCGAGCGCAGGACCTGCGTGTGCAGGCTTTCGTAGATGATGCGCGCGGCCAGTACCGCAGCCAGCGCGAAGAACGCCGCGGCGGTCAGCCGGCCGCTGCGCCTGCTCGCAGCGGCGCTGGAAACGAGCGACATGCCACCCTGGATCATCTGCAGGCAGAACCATGGCGTTGCCGTCAGCAGGCGCAGGCGCATGCTTGGCACGGCGTAGGTGAAAACGATCTCGTCGAGCAGCACCGCAACGGCGGGGGCGTAGACCGCCGCACGCCCGACCGGCAGACCGCGGAAGAGGCGCACCGCGTGGACCTGCTCGGCGAACGCCAGGCTGAGCAATGCGTTCGCGCCCACGATCGAAAGCCAGTCCGGGATCTGGTCGCGCAGGCCGAACAGGATCCATGCGGTGGCCTGGGCCAGGACGCCCAGCGTCCACAGGCGGATGCTGGGAGACAGGTCGGCCGGATACTCGCGCAGCACGTAACGCAGGCTTGCGCCGTTGAGCAGGGCCACGACGGCAGCCAGCATGATCAGGGTGCGAATATCCAGCGCCACGTCATCCCCTTTCTGGCGAATCTAGTCTGCGCCGGTCGCTGGTGCGGTGCAAATGCCTTGTCGACGCCGCTTGCAGGCCCCATTGTCAGCCGATGGACATCGCGCCGCGCACTCCAGAACCCAGCACTGCCGCGATCGCGCGCGACCGCGAGCGCGTGTTCTGGGCCGTCGTCGGCGCAGCGGGGCTGGTCGCCGGCATCTGGCTGGCCTGGCTCGGGGCCTGGCTGCTCGGCTGGGACATGGACGACCTGGGCATACGCCCGCGCGATGCGCACGGCCTGGTCGGCATCCTCACCGCGCCGTTCGTGCATGCGTCGTTCGCGCACCTGATGTCGAACACATTGCCGCTGGGCTTGCTCGCCGCACTCGCGCTCTACGCCTATCCGCGCGCGACGCGCCTCGCATTGCCGTTCATCTGGATCGTCTCCGGCATCGGCGTGTGGCTGTGGGCGCGGCCGTCGATCCATGTCGGTATCAGCGGCATCGCGCATGGCCTGATGTTCTTCTTGTTCTTCATGGGCCTGCTGCGCCGCGACCGCCTCGCCATCGCCATTGCCCTGACCGTGTTCTTTCTCTACGGCGGCATGGTCATGACCGTGCTGCCGCGCGATCCGCAGGTATCGTTCGAATACCACCTGTTCGGCGCGCTGGCCGGATTGATCGCCGCGTTCCTGTGGCACCAGCGCGATCCGCACCCGCCGCGTAAACGCTATAGCTGGGAAATCGAGGAAGAAGAGGCGGAGCGCTCCGCAACGGATCCGGAATTCGATCTACCGCGGCCGGAAAACGTGCCGGCGCTCTGGGACGGCCCGCGCGCGTCGGCACGCGGCGGCGACAACGTGGTGCCGCTGCAGCCGCGCCGCGAAGAATGAAACTCCCGGGCGCGCGGGCAAGCCGCCGCCGGGTCTGACACGCTGACGCGGATCGCGACACCGCGGCGGCCCTTGTCCCGCATTCGATCCCGTCGATGCCGGTTCGACGCAACCAGCAAAGTAATGGCGCCCGACGATCCACCAAGCGGTTTTCAAGGTGGGGCCAGCGGCATCTTTATGCGCTTTTTATGCCGCCGCGCCGCATATTTACGACATCGCTATTCCGCGGGGTCCACAGTGGCGGCCAGTAAAAAGAGGCCAGCCCCGTGGATGCCCTGTATCTGTTGCTACTCGTCCTGCTGATTGCCGGCACGGCCGGCTTTCTTCGCGTGTGCGCACGCCTTGAGCCGAAGAAATGATCGAGCTTTGTGGCGCGATCGGAACGATGTCGCCCGCTGCCGTCAGCACACATTTCGCACTGGGCTTGTACAAGGATCGCCAATGAACCTCGTCTACTGGATTTCCGCGCTGATTGCGGCTGCGCTCAGCGTCTATCTGATCGTCGCGTTGTTGAAACCGGAGTGGTTCGAATGAACGCCAATGCCTACATCCAGCTCGGCCTGTACATGGCCGTGCTCCTACTGCTGGTCAAGCCACTTGGTAGCTTCATGGCGGCGGTATTTTCTGACAGCCCGAACCGGGTCACTCGGATCGGCGGTCCCGCCGAGCGAGTGTTGTATCGCATCTCCGGTGTTGCGCCCGACGAAGAGATGACCTGGACGCGCTATGCCTGGGCCATGCTGATCTTCAACGTTGCGGGCCTGCTCGTGGTGTATGCGCTGATGCGCCTACAGGCATGGCTGCCCCTGAATCCGCAGAAGATGGACAACGTGCCTGCGGATCTGTCGCTCAACACGGCGATCAGCTTTGCCACCAACACCAACTGGCAGGCGTATAGCGGCGAATCGACGTTGAGCTATTTCACGCAAATGCTCGGGTTGTGCGTGCAGAATTTTCTGTCCGCCGCCACCGGCGTCGCGGTACTGATCGCGGTGATCCGCGGCTTCACGCGCCGCTCGTCGAAGACGATCGGCAACTTCTGGGTCGATTTGACGCGCAGCACGCTCTACATCTTCCTGCCGCTCGCGTTCGTGCTGTCCTTGCTGCTGGTGTGGCAAGGCGTGCCGCAGAATTTCAGCGAGGACAAATCCGTGCCGCTGGTCGAGCAGACCACTGCGACCGAAACGGTCAAGGACGCCGACGGCAACGTCCAAAAGGACGCCGAGGGCAAGGATGTCACCAAGAGCACGCCGGTCACCGAACAATCGTTGCCGCTCGGCCCTGCCGCATCGCAGATTGCGATCAAGCAGCTCGGCACGAATGGCGGCGGCTACTACGGCGTGAATTCGGCTTATCCGTACGAGAATCCGACGCCGCTCACCGATTTTCTCGAAGTCCTATCGATCCTGCTGATCTCCGCGGCACTGTGCTACACGTTCGGCAAGATGGTCGGCGACAGGCGCCAGGGCTGGGCGTTGCTCGCGGCGATGCTGGTCATCTTCGTGCCCCTGCTGTTGTTCTGCACCTGGGCCGAACAGGCCGGCAATCCGGCATTCGCCCGGCTCGGCATCGACCAGGGGGCATCCGTCCTGCAAGCCGGCGGCAACATGGAAGGCAAGGAAACGCGCTTCGGCATCGTCGACTCCGCGCGCTGGGCCACGGCGACCACCGCCGCATCGAATGGATCGGTCGATGCGATGCACGATTCGTTCACGCCGCTCGGCGGCCTGGTGCCGATGTGGCTCATCGAACTCGGCGAAGTGATCTTCGGCGGCGTCGGTTCCGGCCTGTACGGAATGATCGCCTTCGCCGTGGTCGCGGTGTTCATCGCCGGATTGATGGTCGGGCGCACGCCGGAGTACCTCGGCAAGAAGATCGAAGCCTACGAGATGAAGATGGCGAGTCTGGTCGTGCTGATCCCGTGCGCGCTGGTCGTGATCGGCACCGCGATCGTCGTCTCGGCGCCGCAGGGGCTGGCCTTGCTCACGACCAACAGCGGCGTACACGGCTTCAGCGAGGTGCTCTACAACCTGTCGTCCGTATCGAACAACAACGGCAGCGCGTTCGGCGGCATGAATCCGAATACGCCGTTCTTCAACACGCTGACCGGCATCTGCATGTTCTTCGCGCGCTTTCCGCTTGCGATCGGCATGCTCGCGATCGCCGGTTCGCTCGCCGCGAAGAAGCACGTGCCGCCTTCCGCCGGCACGCTGCCCACGCATACGCCGCTGTTCGTCGTGCTGCTCGCGATCACGGTCGTGATCGTCGGCGCGCTGACTTTCCTGCCGGCGCTGGCGCTGGGCCCGATCGCCGAACACCTGGCCATGCTCGGTCGCTGACCGGCATCGACTGACCGAGACGACCATGACGACCCATCATCATCCGCAAGCGAGCGCATTCGACTTCAAGCTGCTGATGCCGGCCATCGGCGACGCCTTCCGCAAGCTCGCGCCGCGCGCGCAATTCCGCAATCCGGTCATGTTCGTGGTGTTCGTGTGCAGCATCCTGACCACGCTTCTGTGGTTCCAGGCGCTTGCCGGGCACGGCGAAGCGCCGGCCGGCTTCATCCTCGCGGTGGCGCTGTGGCTGTGGTTCACGCTGCTGTTCGCGAACTTCGCCGAAGCCATCGCCGAGGGTCGCGGCAAGGCGCAAGCAGCGTCGCTGCGCAACGCGCGGCGCGATGTGGTGGCCAACAGGATTCCCGCTCTCGACAGGCGCGAACAGGTTACGGTCGGGTCCGCGCACGACTTGCGCAAGAACGATCTTGTCATCGTGAAAGCGGGCGAATTCATACCCGGCGACGGCGACGTGATCGAAGGCGCGGCCACCGTCGACGAAAGCGCGGTGACCGGCGAATCCGCGCCCGTGATCCGCGAGTCCGGCGGCGACCGCAGTTCCGTCACCGGCGGCACGCGCGTGCTGTCGGACTGGATCGTCGTGCGCATCGCCAGCAACCCGGGCGAGAGCTTCCTCGACCGCATGATCGCGATGGTCGAAGGCGCCTCACGGCGCAAGACGCCGAACGAGATCGCGCTCACCATCCTGCTGGCCAAGTTCACCCTGATCTTCCTGCTCGCCTGCGCGACGCTGCTGCCGTACTCGTTGTACGCGGTGCAAAGTTCGGGGCACGGCGAACCGGTCACGATCACCGTGCTGGTCGCGCTGTTGGTATGCCTGATCCCGACCACGATCGGCGGCCTGCTGTCCGCGATCGGCATCGCCGGAATGGACCGCATGATCCAGGCGAACGTGATCGCGATGTCCGGCCGCGCCGTGGAAGCCGCCGGGGACGTCGACGTCCTGCTGCTGGACAAGACCGGAACGATCACGCTCGGCAACCGTCAAGCCGTGGCCTTCCATGCAGCGCCTGGCGTCGATAGCGGAATGCTCGCAGACGCCGCGCAACTCGCCTCGCTCGCCGACGAAACGCCGGA
>DATIOA010000192.1:0-4663 GCA_035473575.1 Rudaea sp.
GCATGGCGGGTACGCGACAAACACCGGAACACGTTCCAGTCCCCTGTCTGGCGCGCGACTATACGGACAAGCCGAAACGCTAACAACAAAATTGGAGGGTTGTACGGACAAGCGTGCCTTAGCCTTTGCGAAACCCCGCGATCCTGAACACCTCACCCATCTGCCCCGGCAAAGTCAGTCGCTTGACCTGTTGCGCCAGTGCGTAGCGCGCGGCCTCGTCCGGCGCGTTCGCGTAGGCGTCGGCGAAGACGTCTTCCAACCCGTGCCGGATCAGGAATTGCGCCTGCGATTCCGATTTGGCCACTTCGAATCCTGCGGCGATGCCGGCTTGGCTCAGCGCATCGAAATCCACGTGCGCGGTGATGTCCTGCAAGCCGGGCAGGATCAGCGGATCGTCGTGCGCGCGCTGGCGAAAATGGCAACGCAATGTGCCGCTGTTGCGCTGTGGTGAATAATATTCCGCGCGCGAATAGCCATAGTCGATGAAGCACGCCGATCCGTGTTTCAACATGCGCGTTATTTCCGCAAACCACGGCGCAAGCAACATGCAGATTTCGGAAAAGTACGGCCTTGGAAGTTGCGAGCCATCGCCGATGGCATGTTTGATGGCGGCGCGCAGCGCCGCATCGGCGGGAACCTCGCGCCACACGAAGCGCCCATCGCCATCCACGCTGACAGCGCGCGCAAACAGATCTTCGTCGCGTAACGCGAACGTGCGCACCGGCAGCGCATCGACCACTTCATTCGCGACCAGAACGCCACGCCACGGCATGGCCGGTGGCGCATCCAACCATTCGCAGCGATCGAGCAGGTGCGCACAATCGCGCTTGATCCGCGCGAGTTGGCGTTCGCGCAAGTCGGCACTGCGTTCGAGCAGCGAGTAGCGCGCCGGCAAGGTATCCATGCGTTCGAGTTCCACGAGCAGTTCCGCCGCGAGCGCACCCGAGCCGGGACCCAACTCCAGAATGTCTCCGCGCGTTTCGCGCAAGGTGGGCGCAATCGCGCGCGCAAGGCAACGCGCGAACACGAAACCCAGCTCCGGCGCAGTGACGAAGTCCCCCGCCGCGCCGAACTTCGCCGCGCCCGCGCTGTAGTAACCCAGGCCCGGCGCATACAGGGCCAGTTCCATGTAGCGCGAGAAGTCGATGGCACCACCGGCCGTCTCGATTTCCGCGCGGATCAGCGCGGCAAGGCGCTCGCTGTGCGCGAGCTCGTCGGGACCGGGTTTGGGCAAATCCACGCGCACGCTGGCAATCCGCGAAAAAATGGAGTGCAATCCTCGCATGAATGAACAACGTCGTCCCGTTGCCCTGATTACCGGCGCCGCCCGGCGCGTCGGCGCGCAGATCGCGCGTACGCTGCATGTGGCCGGCTACGATCTCGCTTTGCATTACCGCCATTCGCGCGCCGAGATGGATGCCTTGTGTGCGGAATTGGAGTCTGCGCGTGCCGGCAGCACGCAAGCGCTGCAGGCGGAACTGGCCGACGTCACCGCGCTACCGAAGCTGCTCGAACAAACCATCGCCCGCTTTGGCCGACTGGATGCGTTGGTCAACAACGCCTCGACGTTCTACGCCACGCCCATCGGCAGCGTTACACCGACGCAGTGGGAGGAGTTGTTCGCGAGCAACGCACGCGCGCCGTTCTTCCTTGCGCAGGCGGCAGCGGCGCATCTGAAAAAAGCGCACGGCGGCATCGTCAATATCGTCGACATCTACGCCGAGCGTCCCCTCCCCGGCCATCCCGTGTACTGCATGGCCAAGGCCGCTCTGGCGATGATGACACTGGCGTTGGCGAAGGAATTGGGCCCCGAAGTGCGCGTCAACGGCATCGCACCGGGAGCGGTGCTGTGGCCGGAATCGGGCAAGGCCTACGCCGACCAGCGCGAGCTCGTCGCGCGCACGCCGTTGCAGCGTTCGGGCACGCCGGATGACGTGGCGACTGCCGTGCTGTTTCTGCTGCGCGACGCGAAGTTCACCACCGGGCAGATATTGCGGGTCGACGGTGGGCGCGCGTTGGCGGTGTGAGCCGCGCTACAAATCCGCAACGCGCTCGGAATGATCCTTGCCGGCGGGAAATTCCCGCCACAACTGGGCTATCGATTTGCGCAAGACCGGATGCACCACATCCGCCGCAATATCCATCAATGGCTTGAGCACGAAGGCGTATTTCAGTTCCGGCCGCGGAATTTCCAGATGGCCCGGTCCCTTCAACACCTGATCCCCGAACAGCACTATGTCGACGTCGAGCGTGCGGCTGGAAAACCGCGGCACGTCGCGACGCCGGCCGTGGCGATTTTCCAGCGTGTGCAGCCAATCCTCCAGCACCGCCGCGCTCAGGTCGGTGTCGATCCCGACGGCGAGGTTGAGGAAGTCCGGCCCCTCGAATCCGACCGCGGGGAAACGGTACACCGGCGAGACGATCACATCGCCGAATCGTCCACGCAGTTCAAGTAGCGCCGCGTGCAGATTCTTTTCCGGCTCCAGGTTCGAACCGAGACTGAGCCAGGCACGCGTCATGGCGCCGGCTTGACGCCCCGCTCGATCACCACCCCCACCGCCTTCGAACCCGTTACGGCGCCCGGCTTGGACAGCTTCAGGCGCAGCCACGCCACGCCAAACTCTTCGCGCACAATCTGCGCGCAACGTTCGGCGAGGGTTTCCACCAACTCGAAATGCGACTCCCCGACGAACGCGATCAGGCGCTTGGCGATCTTCTTGTAATCGAGCGTGTCCTCGATCTTGTCGCTCGCCGCCGGGCGACGGTTGTCGAAGGCCATCTCCAGGTCCAGCGCCACGGTCTGGCGGATCTTGCGTTCCCAGTCGTAAATGCCGATGACGGTGTCGATGCGCAGGTCTTCGATGAAGACGACGTCCATTACGCAGCCTCCACGGCGGGCAGCGAGGCCAGATCCCAACGCGGCGCGACCTTGATCGCGGCATCGTCGTGCAGCCCGGCCTGCAGGCGCAACGCACCGGCGAGCGCGATCATCGCGCCGTTGTCGGTACAGAATTCCAGGCGCGGGAAATACACGCGAAAGCCTTCGCGTTGCGCCGTCTCGGCCAGTTGCGCGCGCAACTTGCGGTTCGCGCCGACGCCGCCGGCAATCACGAGCCGCTTGGCGCCGGTTTGTTTGAGCGCGCGCCGGCACTTGATCAGCAGCGTTTCGACGATGGCATCCTCGAACGCGCGCGCGATGTCGGCCTTCGCATTCGGCTCGTCCGCGTGTTTTTGGTACGCGAGCAGGACCTGGGTCTTGAGGCCGGAAAAGCTGAAATCCAGTCCAGGCCGATCTGTCATCGGGCGCGAGAAACGGAACTTGCCCGGCGCGCCGGATTCGGCCAGCTTCGCCAGCGCCGGCCCGCCCGGATAGGGCAATCCCATCAGCTTGGCGGTCTTGTCGAAGGCCTCGCCCGCCGCGTCGTCCAGCGTGTCGCCGAGCAGGCGATAGCGGCCAATCCTGGATACCTCGATCAGCATGGAATGCCCGCCGGATACGAGCAGGGCCACGAACGGCGGCTGCGGCGGATCGGCTTCGAGCAGGGGCGCGAGCAGATGGCCCTCCATGTGGTGCACGCCGATCGCGGGCACGTCCAGCGCCCAGGCCAGCGAACGCGCGCTGGCGGCACCGACCAGCAAGGCGCCGACCAGGCCCGGCCCGGCCGTGTAGGCCACGCCGCGCAGATCGCGCGGGGTCATGCCGGCCTTGGCCAGCGTCTCGCGGACCAGCGGCGTGAGCTTGCGTACGTGATCGCGGCTGGCCAGTTCCGGCACCACGCCGCCGTAATCGGCGTGCATCTTGATCTGGCTGTACAGGGTATGCGCCAGCAGACCGCGCTCGACGTCGTAGACCGCCACGCCGGTTTCGTCGCAGGAAGTCTCGATGCCGAGCACCGGCCCGGTCAGCTTGTCGACAGATTTTGCAATTTGCTGGTTTTGCACGGTAAAATATGCGGCTCGCCCGGTCGTCCGGGTATTAGTGTACAGCGGAGACCTCATGCCCAACGTCAAAGTTCGCGAGAACGAGCCTTTCGAGTTCGCTCTGCGCCGCTTCAAGCGCACCTGCGAGAAGGCCGGCGTTCTGGCCGAAACGCGCAAGCGCGAGTTCTACGAAAAGCCGACGCAGGAGCGCAAGCGCAAGGCCGCCGCCGCGGTGAAGCGTCATCTGCGCCGCGTGTCGCGCGACGTGACCAAGCGCAAGCGTTTGTACTGAGGCTTGCGGCTTCAATGGTTTCACGAACCGGCGTTGCGCGAGTAACGCCGGTTTTTGTGTTTATGGACCCGGGAATGCTGCCATGAGCCTGAAAGCCAAACTTACCGACGACATGAAGGCCGCCATGAAAAGCGGCGAAAAAGAGCGCTTGGGCACGATTCGACTCATCAACGCCGCGATCAAGCAGCGCGAAGTCGACGAGCGTATCCAATTGGATGACGCGCAGATCCTTGTGGTTCTGGAAAAAGCGCTCAAGCAGCGCCGCGATTCCATCACGCAATTCGAGGCCGCCGGTCGCACCGACCTCGCGGACAAGGAAAAGGCCGAAGTCGTGGTGATCCAGGCCTATCTGCCGGCGCAGATGACGCCCGCGGAAGTCGATGCAGCGATCACGGCCGCGATTGCGGAAAGCAGCGCTGCCGGCCCGAAGGACATGGGCAAGGTGATGGG
>DATIOA010000193.1:0-2511 GCA_035473575.1 Rudaea sp.
GTCGGTGATGCCGGCGCAGGGCAACGACACGGGTCGCGCGATCGATCTTGGCGTGAATTTGATCCGGCAGGCGGGACTCAATGGTGGCGAGATCGTGGTTCTGGCGGATGCCGCCGGCGACGATGCCGTCATGGCGGCGCAGCGTGCGCGCGCCGCGGGAATTCGCGTGTCTGTGCTTGGCGTCGGCACTGATCAGGGCGCGCCGGTCGCGTTGGCGCAGGGTGGGTTCCTCAAGGACGGCACTGGCAATATCGTGCTTCCCAAACTCGATGCGTCTGCTTTGCAAGCCCTCGCACAAGCCGGCGGTGGAGGCTACGCCGGCGTCACCGCCGACGCGGGCGATATCGACACGTTACTCGCCAGCGCGCCGCTGCAGTCGGCAGCCGATGCCCGCGCCGTCGATGCAGTCACCACACGCTTTCTCGACCGTGGCCCGTGGCTGGCATTGCTGCTGTTGCCGCTCGTCGCATGCGGATTCCGCCGCGGCTGGCTGATGCTGTTGCCGCTCGCTTTCGTGGTGCATGCCACGCCGGCGCAGGCATTCTCGTGGCGCGACCTGTGGCTGCGGCCCGACCAGCAGGCGCGCGCGCAGCTCGATGCAGGGCATGCTGAATCGGCGCAGAAGTTGGCCAGGGACCCCGCCTTGCGCGGTGCCGCCGCGTATCGCACCAGCGATTTCGCCGCGGCCGAATCCGATTTTCGCGAAAGCCGACGGAGCGCAGGCGCAATACAATCGCGGCAACGCATTGGCGAAACAACAGGATTACAAGAACGCCATTGCCGCCTTCGACGACGCGTTGCGGCAGGACCCGAGCCTGGAAGATGCGCGAGCCAACAAGAAGGCCGTCGAGGACTGGCTGAAGCAGCAAGAACAGCAAAAGCAAAGCCAGCAGCAAAACGGACAGAACGGACAGCAGGATCAGTCGCAGCAAAAGAGCAACGGACAGCAGCAATCTGGCGGCAAGCCGGAGCAGGACAACCAGAGCTCGAAATCCGATTCGCAAAAGCAATCCAGCGCGCAACAACGCGATGCGCAAGGCGCGCAGGGGCAGGATTCCGGCAAGGATGCGCCGGACACCTCATCCGGGGACGGCAACGCGAATCAGGACGTGTCCGCGCAAGAGCGGGCCAAGGCGCAGCAGGCCGAACGCGAGGCCGGCGATAAATTCCGCCAGGACATGAACCGCCAGTTGCAGCAGCAAGGCGGCGCCAAACCGGGCGACAGGAAAGGCGAACCCAAGCCGGTGCAACTGGGTGCGCGCGAGGGCGACAAACCGCAGAACGAGCGCGACCAGGCCGTCGAGCAGTGGCTGGCGCGCGTGCCGGACGATCCCGGTGGCCTGCTGCGGCGCAAGTTCCGGCTTGAATACGAGATGCGGCGCAATGGCGGCCGCGTACCCCAGGATGATGGTCAATGAATCCGCGTATGCATAAATTTGCCGCATTGTGCGCATTTGCTGCATTGTGGATTTGCACGGTTGCGCAAGCCGCGGGCGTGCGCGCCTGGCTGGACCGCAGCCAGATGCAGCTCGGCGAAACGGTCACGCTGAATGTGCAGGTCGAGGGCGACGCGCGCGCGCAGGAGCCGGACTTCGGCGCGCTGGCGGGCGACTTCGGCATGACCGGTACGCAAAGCTCGACGTCCGTGAACATCGTCAACGGCAAGACCAGCTCCAGCGTGCTGTGGGCGGTGGGCCTGTCGCCGAAGCGAGCCGGCACGTTCACGATACCGGCGTTGCATGTCGCCGGCCAGACAACGCAACCGCTCACCCTCGTCGTGTCTGCGCCTTCGGCCAGCGCAACGCAGCCGGGTGGCGATGTGTTCGTCGAGGCGCAGGCCGATCCGTCATCGCCCTATGTGCAGCAGCAGGTGCTGTTGACGGTGAAGCTGTATTTCGCGGTGAACCTCGTCGACGGCAATCTGGAGGATCCGCAGGTCAAGGGCGCCGTGGTACGCAAACTCGGCCAGGACAGCCGCTATGGCGCCCAGGTCGGCAACCGCAGCTACAACGTGGTCGAGCGCCACTATGCGCTGACGCCGGAGAACAACGGTGTGCTGACGGTGCCGCCAGTCCTGTTCCGCGGCCATGCCATGGACGGAAGCGGTAGCGGATTCTTCTTCAACCAGGGCCGTGCCATTGGCACCCAGTCCCCGGCAATCACGCTGAATGTGCGACCCCGTCCGGCTGCCTCGGGCAGCGACACCTGGCTGCCGGCGCGCTCGATGTCGCTGACGGCCACCGGCATCGATGCTTCCACGCACGCACAAGTCGGCGAGCCGCTGACGCTCACCTTGCGCCTCGAAGCGCAGGGTTTGGGCTTCGAGCAATTGCCGAAGCTGGAATTGCCGAAGATAGCCGGCGCCGACATCTATCCCGACAAGCCCGTCACCCAGGACAAGGACGACGGCCAGTGGCTCTACGGCGTGCGCGAGCGCAAGTTCGCGATCGTGCCGAACCGATCCGGACCGTTGACGCTGCCGCCGATCAGTGTCGCGTGGTGGGATACCGC
>DATIOA010000194.1:0-6040 GCA_035473575.1 Rudaea sp.
CGCGCAACAGGCTTGCGCGATGGCGAATCGCGCAGCGCGCGAACTGCCGCACGTATTCGCTTCGGCGTACGGGGACTTGGCGATCAACGACTACCTGTGCGCGACGCTGGCGCAAGCACCGGGCGAAGTGTCCCCGACGAAATTCCACAATTCCGTGCACAACGCGCCGGCCGGTTACTGGGCCATCGCCAGCGGCTGCATGCGCGCTTCGACTGCGGTGAGCGCCGGCGCAGCGAGTTTTGGCGCGGGCCTGCTCGATGCGGCGGTGCGCGCCTGCGCCGAATCCGAGCCCGTGTTGCTGGTTGCCTACGACGTCGCGGCTTGCGGACCTTTGCGCGACACGATCGCCAGCCGCAGCGCGTTCGCGTCGGCATTCGTGCTCGCGCCGTGGTCGCCGCGCGCCGTCGCCCGGGTACAGCTGCAAGTCGGCGCCGGAGCGGCCGCGCTTGCGCCGCTGCCGTCGCTCCTGCACGCTAGCCATGCGGGCAATCCCGCCGCGGCGGGCCTGCCGCTGCTGGCCGCGTTGGCGCGGCGCGAACCCGTCGCGTTGCGCATCGCCGCGGGGTCGTCGCTGCAATTGAACCTGGAGATTTCGTTTTGACCGAACTGAAAGACCGCTCTGCCGTGGTGGTGATTCCGGCGCTGAACGAGGAACGCGCGATCCGCGCGGTCGCGCAGGACGCGCTGGCGCACTGTGGAAAAGTGATCATTGTGGACGACGGCTCCAGCGACGGCACCGGCGCCGCGATCGCGGACTTGCCGGTCGAATGCATCCGCCATGACGCGCCGCAGGGCAAGGCGAGCGCGTTGCTGGACGGTTTCCGCCGCGCGCTGGAACTCGGCGCCGCCGGCGTGCTGACGATGGATGGCGACGGGCAGCACGCCGCCGCGGACTTGCCGCGCCTGCTTGCCGCAGCGGAAAAATATCCGGGCCGGATCGTTATCGGCGCGCGCCTGCAGGGCCGCGAAGCGACGCCGGGCAAGAACCGCTTCGGCAACCGCCAGGCGGATTTCTGGGTGTCCTGGGCCTGCGGCGCGCGCGTCGTCGATTCGCAGAGCGGCCAGCGCTACTATCCGCACGCCGCCGTGGAGCTGGCGCTCACGCTGCCGCATGGCGGCTTCGTGTTCGAGAGCGAAATCCTGATCGAGGCGGCGCGGCGCGGCATGCATACCGTTTCCGTGCCGATCATGGCCCGTTACGCCGACGACCGCCGCGCCAGCCACTTCAAGCCGTTCCGCGACGTCAGCCGCATCACCGCGATGATCTCCGGGCGCCTGTTCCGCGGCGGGATGAAGCTGCCTTCGTTGTGGCGCTCGCTGACGCAAGCACCAACGATTGCCAGCGAAATCTGAATCAATTCTTCAAAAACTGCTGCGTGTATTCCGGCTTCTGCTCGCGCGCGAGCAGCTCGCGCAGGCCTTCCGCCGGCGTGATTTCCTCGCGCAGCACGCGCTGCACGCCGGAGGCGATCGGCAGATCGAGGTGGTGCGCCTGCGCCAGGCGCATGATCGTGTCGGCGGTTTCCACGCTTTCCACGACCTGACCGATTTCCGCGACCGCTTGCTTGAGCGCAACGCCGCGGCCGAGCGCCAGGCCCAAACGCCGGTTGCGCGACAGGTCGCCGGTGCAAGTGAGGACGAGGTCGCCGAGTCCGGCAAGCCCCATCAAGGTTTCGGCACGCGCGCCAAGCGCGGCACCGAGGCGCAGCATTTCGTTGAGGCCGCGCGTGATGAGTCCTGCGCGCGCGTTCAATCCCAGGTTCATGCCGTCGGCGACGCCGGTCGCCACGGCGAGCACGTTTTTCATCGCGCCGCCGAGTTCCGCGCCAATCATGTCTGCGCCGGTGTAGGCGCGAAAACGCGGGCTGTGCAGCAAGTCCGCGATGTGCTGCGCGAAGCCGGCATCGGCGGAATGCACGGTGACGGCGGTCGGCAGGCCCTGCGCGACCTCGCGTGCGAACGAGGGGCCGGTGACGACCGCGGCCGGTGCGGCGGGCAGGTGTTCGGCGGCGATCTCGTGCAGGAAACGTCCGGACGGCGGATCGAAACCCTTGGTCGCCCAGGCGAGGCCCGCGCCGGCCGGGAAGTGCGGCGCGATCACGGCCAGCAGACCGGCAAAGGCGTGGCTGGGAGTGACAAGCAGCACGACATTCGCGGTGCGAACGGTACCGGCCAAATCGGCACTCAGGGTCAGCGCCGCGGGCAATTCCAGGTCGGGCAGGTAGCGCGCGTTGCGGCGCGTGCCGGCCATGCGCGCCATCGCCTGAGCATCGCGGCCCCACAACGTGGTCGGCACGCCATTACCCGCAAGCACGGCGGCCAGCGCCGTTCCCCACGAGCCCGCGCCGAGCACGGCAACGGAAGGTTTACTCACGCGTTCGGCTGCGCGCCTTCCGCGCGGCGGCGCATCTGTTCGTCGTAGAGCGCCTCAAAATTGATCGGCTGCATCAGGAAGGGCGGGAAACCACCGTCCTGGATCAGGTTCGCCACAGCCGTGCGTGCGTACGGGAACAGCACGTTCGGGCAGAACGTGGCCAACACCATGTCGCGGTTGCTCTGATCGAAACCGGACACGCCGAAGATGCCGGCCTGCTGCACTTCGGCCAGGTACGCGGTCTTTTCCGCGAGCTTGCAGGTCACGGTGACGGTCAGCACGACTTCGTAGACGTTGTCCGCCAACGTGCCGACCTGCTGCTGCAGGTTGAGCTGGACCTGCGACTGGCCCTGCTCCTGGAAGATGTGCGGGGCGCCGGGTACTTCGAACGAGGCGTCCTTGATGTAGACCTTCTGCAGCGACAACTGTGCGCCGGCGGCGGGGGTGGCTTGGGTGGTTTCGTCGGCCATGGAAAACTCCGAATGCTTTGCGAATGGAAAAGGGCGCGGATTATCCCATGCCAAGCGGATCAGCGCGAGTTTTTGCAGAACGTGATTTCTATTTGTTGCCGCGAGCCGTGGGCAGCGCCGCTTCGCGCCATGCGCCCATGCCGCCGCCGAGCACGAAGACCTTGGCGAACCCGGCCTTGACCAGGCGCGTGGCGGCCTGGGCCGACGTCGCGCCGGTCTTGCACACCAGCGCCACGGGCAGGTCCTTGACCTTGGCCAGATCCTTGTTTTCCGGATCGAACTGGCTCATCGCGACGTGACGCGCGCCGGCAATGTGGCCCTTCTCGAAATCGGCCGCACTGGACAAATCCACCAGCAGCGGATTTTCGCGATTGATGAGCAGGGTCAGCGCGCCGGGCGTGAGTTCCCGGAAACCGCGGAAACGACGCGCGACTTCGTTGCCGAGAATCGCCGCGATCAAACCAGCGAAGGCCAGCGCGAGAAAAACATGGTGGGCCAGGAATTCCGGCAGACGTTGCAGAAACAGCGACATGGCGGGGCGCGAACGGGGAAAGGCCGCGGATTATGCGGCAGCGCGCCGGTCCATGCCAGCGTTACGGCGTCGAATGTTGGGTGAGATCGGGCAGTCCCGACACCAGCAACCAGTGCTTCGTCTTCTCGTTGTAGCGCCACAACTGGTTGTCGACGATGCTGCGCTCGACCTGGGTATTGACGTTGACCAGGCTGATCTTGACCACCTGGCGCACCTCGTGCGGACCGGTCGGCACCGGCGGCTGCTCGTTGTAGGACGCGAAATGCACCTGCTTGTAGCGGTCGATGTCGAGTTGGCTCAGCGGATGTTTCTTCAGGGTTTCCGGATCGACGAACGGAAGCGCCTGGCTGATGTCGCCCCAGCGGATCGCGTTCGCGTACGCGTTCAAGGTCAACTCCAGCGCGCGGCTTTCCGATTGCGCGGTCATCGCCGTGCAACCGGCGAGCAGGGCGAATCCGCAAGCGAGCAGGATGGTGCGCATGGTCGTTACTCCGGCGGCGACACGGCATTGTGCCGCAAATCGCGTGCTGATTCAGGGTTTGGAAATCGCCACGAAACGCGCCTGCAGCGTGCACGCATCCGTGCCGTCGGCGAGCGGCACGCGACAATCCACGTTCAGGCGCGCGCGCCCACGCGCGGCCAGCGTGGACGCGAACGTTTCCCAGGATTCGCCCTCGGCGAGCCGCGCTAGCGCGATGAAGTCTTCCCACACCGGCGCGAGATAACGCACGGCGCTGTCCTGCACATAGACGTCACAGTTGGTGCCGAGCGCGCGCAGCTTGAGCACGATCAGACCCCAGCCGGCCAGCGTGAGCAGACTCACCAGGCTGCCGCCGAATGCACAGCCCTTGTCGTTGATGTTCGGCGCAAGCGGTGCGGTGATGGTGAGATGATCGCCATCGAACTTGCGGATGCGCAATTGCATGGCGCGAGCGAGCGGGATGTCGGCAAGCAGATGGCGCTCGAATTCGGCGACGGCGTCGGTCATGGCCGCGCAGTGTGGACAGATGACCGCGCTTGCGCAAGCATGCATTCATGCCCAAGGCGCGACTCATTGAATCAAACGGTGCGCTCGCCGGCGCGAGCGTGATCGTGACCCGTCCCGTCGCGTCCGCGGGAGCGCTGCGGCGGCGCATCCGCGCACTCGGCGGCGAACCCATCGGCCTGCCCGGCAGCGTGTTGCGCGCGGCGCCGGATCGTACGGCGACCCGTACCGCGCTCATCGCGGCGCGCGACGTGGACGTGGCGATATTCGTCAGTCCCGCCGCGGTGAAATTCGCATTCGCCGCATGGCCCAAGCTGCGTTTTTCCCGCGCCGCGTGCGTGTGCGCCGTCGGTGCCGCGACGGCACGCGCCTTGACTCGGCACGGCATCCGCAAGGTGGCGCGGCCGCGCGAGCGGCAAGACAGCGAGGGCCTGTTGGCGCTGCCGGAGCTGGGCAACTTGCGCGGTCGGCGCGTTGCCTTGATCGGCGCGCCCGGTGGCCGTGAATTGCTGGCGCGGACGCTGCGCGCGCGGCGCGCGCAGCTGCTGCGCGTCGAAATTTATCGCCGCGAAGCGCCGCGTTATTCCGCGCGCCAGCTCGCGGCTTTGGAACAGGCTCCGGCACCCTTGCTTCTGCTCGTTTCCAGCGCCGAAGCATTGGCCAATCTGCGCGCCGCGCTGCCGCTGCACCTGTTCGCGCGGCTGGCGGGGGGGGTGATCGTGGTCAGCAGCGAGCGCCTCGCCGCACTCGCGCGCGCCAGCCTGTTCGCGAACGTGCACATCGCCGCCGGGCCCGCGCCGGCGGACTTGCTGAACACGGCCAGTGCGCTACTGGCGCGGCATCGCCTCTGAATGCGCGTTTCGCGCTAGGATGGAAACATGGACGAATCCGCAAGCACCGCATCGGAAACTCCGCGCCGGCGCCGCGCGCCTCTCGTCATCCTTCTTGTGCTGCTCGTTGCCGCCGCGGCTGCGGCCGCGTGGTGGTATTTCGCGCCGCCGCGCGTGGACACGGTCGCACAAGTCGGCGCCTTACAGGCGCAGATCGAGAATCTCGAGCGCGGCATCACGCGCTTGCGCGGCAACGCGGACGCATTCCGCGCGCGCCTGGACGATGGCGACAAGGTCGACGCCTCGGTACGCCAGCAGCTGCTCGCGCTCGGCCAGCGCGTGCAACTGGCCGAGGACGCGGTGGCGAATCTCGCCGACCGGCGCCTGGCCGGCCACGATGCGCTGGCCCTGGACGAAGCCGAATTGCTGCTGACCCTGGGCGGCGAGCGCTACAGCCTGTTCCACGACGCGACCACGTCGATCGCCGCTTACCGCCTGGCCGACGCCGCCCTGGCGGAAGTGGACGACGCGGCGTTTTCGACCGTGCGCCAGAGCATCGCCGGCGAAATCGTCGCGTTGAACGATCTGCACGCGGCCGATCCGCAGGCATTGGTGGTACGCCTGTCGCACCTGCGCGCGCAGGTGCCGGAACTGGCGCGGGCCGGCAGTTTGCCGCCGCCCGCGCCGGCTCCCGCAAACGAATCGTGGCTCGCGCGTCTGCTCGGCACGTTCGTGCGCGTAAGCCACGACTCCGACACGGTGCAGGCGCAGTCCGCGGTACGCGATATTTCCCTGGCCCGCGACCTGGTCGCGCTCGATCTGCGCGCCGCGCAGGCGGCGGCGCTGGCG
>DATIOA010000195.1:0-30532 GCA_035473575.1 Rudaea sp.
CCGGAAGTGACGGAAAAACTCGTCGCCGCGATTGGCAGCGGCAAGTACGACTTCATCGTCTGCAATCTCGCCAACGCCGACATGGTCGGGCACAGCGGCAAGCTCGACGCGGCGATCAAGGCGGTGGAGGCGGTGGACGTCGCGCTTGGCATACTCGAAGCTGCGATCCGCTCTGTCGGTGGCGAGATGCTGATCAGCGCCGATCACGGAAACCTTGAAATGATGCGCGCCGACGATGGCCAGCCACACACGCAACACACGGTCGGGCCGGTACCGTTGGTCTACGCTGGGCGCCGCGCGACGCTCGCGCCGGGCGCGCTGCGCGATCTCGCGCCGACGGTGCTTGCGCTGATGGCGTTGCCGCAGCCGGCGCAAATGACCGGCCATTCGTTGGTGACGTTTGCTTGATGCGTTGGTTTTCGAGCGCTTTGTTGTTTCTCGGGTGCGTTTGCGCAAACGTTCACGCGCAGGCCGACGATGCCGCGCGTGCCGCGCAAGAAGCCCAGGCCAGGCAGAAACTCGAACAGGTGCGCGCCCAGATCAAGTCGCTCGTCGACGCACAGCGGGACACCGGTAGCAAGCGCAACGATGCGGTTGCCGGCTTGCGCGAGCAGGAGCTGAAGGTCGCCGCGACGGCGAAGGAACTGCGCACGCTCGATGCGCAACTGGCGACGCAACAGGGCAAGCTCGACAATTTGCTCCGGCAGCGCACGGCGCTGGACGCAGACCTCAAGAATCAACGCGACGCGCTGGCGGCGCTGTTGCGCTCGGCTTACGCGATGGGCCGTGGCGAGGAATTGAAGCTGTTGCTGGCACAGGACAAGGCCGCGGACATCGCGCGCATGCTGGCCTATTACGGCTACTTCGAGCGCGCGCGGCTCGGTGAAATCGGCGCCTTGCTCAAGAATCTCGAAGCGCTGGCCAAGGTGCAGAACGAGATCGAAGCGCAGCGGGCGATATTGAAAACGTCGCGCGACGAACGCGCCGCGCAGGCGCAGCAACTCGATGCCGAGCGCGTGGCGCGGCAGAACGTGCTGGATCAACTCGACGCCACGCTGAAGGATCAGAAGAGTCGCCTGGCCGCGCTCGGCAAGGACGAGAAAGCGCTGACCGACCTGATCGCCAAACTGCGCGACATCTTTGCCGACATTCCGAAAACGCTCGCCGGTGCGGAATCCTTTGCGGTCTTGCGCGGCAAGGTGCCGTGGCCATTGCGCGGCCGCATCGTCGAAAGATTCGGCAGCAATACCGGTGGCGGCCAGGTCAGCCAGGGTGTGTTGATCGCGGCGAAGGGCGGCAGCGAGGTGCGCGCGGTGTCGCATGGCCGCGTCGTGTTCGCCGATTGGCTGCGCGGCTACGGCCTGCTCATGATCGTGGATCACGGCGACGGCTACCTGAGCCTCTACGGCTACAACGAAACCCTGCTCAAGGATGTCGGCGACTGGGTCGATGCCGGCACCGTCGTTGCGACCAGCGGCGACAGCGGCGGGCGACCGACGCCGGGCTTGTATTTCGAGCTGCGCTACAAGGGCAAGGCGGTTGATCCTGGAGCTTGGCTGAAACCTTCACGTTGATTTGCCGGCGCGTGCCTATAATGCCGATATCGAAATCTGCGGTGACGACGATGCTGCGACTTGCGATTTGCGTGTTGTTGATGCTGGCGCCGCTGGCGCTGCGCGCTGACGAAGCCAAGCCTGCGCCGCCGCCGCCCGATACGAGTGCAAGCAAGCCGGGCGTGAGCATGGCCGAGATCCGCCAGTTCACCGCCGTTTTCGACCTGATCAAGCAGGCCTACGTCGATCCGGTGAACGACAAGGCGCTGATGCAAAGCGCGATCCGTGGCATGCTCGCCGGCCTCGATCCGCACAGCGAATACCTCGACCAGACCGGCGTGCAGGCGCTGAACGAGGACACGAGCGGCAGCTATGACGGTCTCGGCATCGAGGTCGTCACCCTGAACGGCGCGCTGCGCGTGATCGCGCCGATCGACGACACGCCGGCGGCGCGCGCCGGCATCAAGCCCGGCGACATCATCGTGCGCATCGACGGCACGACGATCACGTCGGAAAACGCGAACCAGGCCGTGGATCTTTTGCGTGGCAAGGCCGGCACGAAGGTGAAACTTTCCATCCTGCACGAAGGCGCCAGCGTGCCCGAGGAACTCACGCTCACGCGCGAGGCGATCCGCGTCGCCAGCGTGCGCGTGCGCGAGCTCGAACCGGGTTACGTCTACATTCGCGTCGTCCAGTTCCAGGAAGACACCGGCAACGAACTGCGCAGCAAACTCGGCAAGCTGCTGGCGAAGGAACATCCGCTGCGCGGCGCGGTGCTGGATTTGCGCAGCAATCCCGGTGGCTTGCTCACCTCGGCCGTCGAAATCAGCGACGACTTCCTGGATTCCGGCGTGATCGTCACCACGCGCGGGCGGCTCAAGCAGGCAGACCTGAGCTTCAACGCGACGCCCGGCGACCTGCTCGACGGCGCGCCGCTCGTGGCGCTGGTCGACAATGGCACGGCATCTGCGGCAGAGATCGTCACCGGCGCACTCAAGGACAACCGCCGCGCCCTGGTCATTGGCCGGCGCACCTTCGGCAAGGGCTCGGTGCAGACCGTGCTGCCGCTGGACGACACGCATGCGGTCAAGCTCACCACGGCGCGCTACTACACGCCGAATGGCACCTCGATCCAGGCGGCGGGAATCATGCCGGATATCGAACTGGCGGACCTCAAGCTGAGCGTGCGCGATTCGTCGCCGTCGCTGGTACGCGGCGAGCGCGACCTGCCCAATCACCTCAAGGGCGAACTCGAAGGCGAGAAGAACAACGAGCGCGATGGCGCCAGTGATGGGCTGCTCGACGATTACGCGCTCAACCAGGCGCTGATCGTGCTCAAGGGCATGGCGTTGCGCCACGCGCCGGCGGCGGTACCAGCAAAGAACTGAACTACTGGCGCAAGCGGCGCGCAAGCGCGGGCCGCGACAGCAGTGCGAAGAGGATTCCGATCGCGAATCCGGCGATGTGCGTCCACCACGCCACGGCGCCAAACGCCGGGCCGACGAACGTGAACAGGAACTGCAGGCCGATCCAGAAGCCGATCAGCGCGGCCGCGGGCACGCGCACGAATTCCAGGAACAGGCCCAGCGGCAGCACCAGGCCGAGGCGTGCGCGTGGGAACAACGCGAAGTAGGCGCCGACGATTGCCGAGACCGCGCCGCTCGAGCCGACGATGGGTGCATTCGCGTTCGCGAGCGTGAGCGCGCCGGCCAGATTGGCCAGTGCCCCGCCGACGAGGAACAGCAGCAGGAAGCGCATCGATCCGAGACTGCGTTCGGCGGGCAGGCCGAAGATCATCAGGAACAGCAGGTTGCCGATCAGGTGCAGCCAGCCGACATGGATGAACAGCGCGGTGAACAGGCGCGCCAGCCGCAATTCAAACCATTGCGCGAACAACGGCGCCTGCGCATCGAACAGGCTCGACGGCACCGTGCCCCAGCGCCGCAGCAGCAGAGTGCGCGTGTCGGGCGGCAGCAGCGTGAGCCAGGCGAAGACCGCGACGCAGATCGCGATCAGCGCGATCGTCGCCCAGGGCAGATGTGGTTTGCGTCGCTGTTCGAGACGGACGAACACGGCGCGTCGCCCGGTTTACAGGCCGTCGCGCGGAAAGAAAAAGCGCTGGCCCTGGAATTCGAGGATCACGCCGTCGGGACGGATTTCACGCAACGTCACGCTGTCCGTCGTGGTGTCGCCTTCGACCATGCGCGCGCCATCGAGGATGACGAAGCGCTGTTTCGGATCGGCGGCGTAGACGTGCATGCTCATGCTCAGCTGCGGCAACGCCTTGCGCGTGGCGAACGGCAGGTCGTAATACGCCGGCACGTCGAGCTTCGGCGTGCCCGGGACTTGTTGTGACGCCACCGCATCCGGATGCGGTTGCCCGGCTTCCGGATGCGGTTGTCCGGCTTCCGGATGCGGTTGTCCGGCTTCCGGATGTGGTTGCGGTGGTGGCGTGTAGCCGCGCATGTCCGCCGTCTTCGGCGCGCGCGCGGGATGCGCGGGCGCGGCATCGTGCACCGCTGCGGGCGGCATTTGCGCGGCGGCAGGGGCCGCCGTCGGTGCGGTGCGCCTGGCCATGCGCTGCGTCGCGTCGCGGCGCTGGGCCGCTACCCAGATCTGCTCGTCCTTGCCCGGGGCTGCCGCAGCTTGGGCATTCGATTCCTGGCGGCGTGCCGCAGCGAAAACGCGCTGATCTTCCTGTTGCAGAGCTTCGCTGTTTGGCGCCCGAGCGACAGCCTGACCCGGTGCCGGTGCGGCGGCGACGGATGGTACCGGCGTCGCTGGCGTCGGCGCGGGTGTGCCACGACCCAACCACCACCACAATCCGATGCCAAGCGACAGCACGATCACGAGCAACGCCCACACCGGGCTGCGCTCGCGTCGCGCAGGCGTGAACGGCGTGCCGAGGTCCGGCGCCTGCCCCAGGCGGCGGTTCGCCTCGGATTTCTTCAAAGCTTCGAGAATCAGCGACATGAGTCCATCGGTGTGGTTCGTGGTCGCCTATTCTACCTTGCGATACAAATGCGGCCCGGCTTCGGAAAGCGCCGACAGTGCGAACAGCGTTTCCGGGCCGACGATGCCGTCTGGCTTGATGCCGTAGGCGATTTGCAGCTTGCGCACGCGATCTTCCAGCGCGGCATCGAAATAGGCGGGACCGGTGTCGTCGGCCTTGCCGCCGTCCATCACCGCCAGTTGCGCCTTCACCCAGGCCACGCCCGGTCCGGCATCGCCCTGGTGCAGTGTGGCGGGAATGCCCGCCGGCAGCCCCCATACCGCGCTGAATTCCCCCGTCCATACCTGGGCCAGGTCCGATTTTTTCAGCGTGCGCGTCTGCCCGCCGATGGCGAGCTTGACGTGCTGTGTGTCGACCGCGAGCAACAGCGCGTCGGCATGCGCGCCGCCGTCGCGCAGGGTGAGGATCAGCGGACGGTCGAAACGCGCCAGTTGCTCCAGCGTGCCGCTGCCATGCAGGCAGTCGAAACCCGCCGTGATCACGCCCGGGCAATGCGCGGCATCGCGCACCGAAGCTTGCGCGGAATTCACCTGCCAGCGGCCGAGCAGTTGCGTCCACGCGGCCAGATCCGCATCGGGCGTGTGCGCGATCGCCTTGCGCAGGCTGTCCAGGGAATCGTCTCGCGGCGGCGAAATCGGCTTGGCCACGGCTTCGGCGACGGGTGCCGGCGCCTGGCGCAGCCAGTGCCAGGAGGCGGCGCCGACGGCGAAGATCAGCAGCGCGGCAGCGGCGAGTCCGTACCGGTAACGGTGCAGCCAGTAACGCGCGTTGCCGGGCAGGGTTTCGTCCGCGGCACGATCCACGAGCTGCTCGCCGAGCGAATCCTGCTCGCGCGCGAAGCCGGCCATCAGGGCGCGGTCCGCGATCACGTTGATCACGCGCGGCACGCCGCCCGAGCGCCGGTACAGCGCACGCACGCCCAGGCGCGAGAACGGCGAGCGCGCCGTGCCGGCCACGGCGAGCCGATGGCGCACGTAGGCTTCGGACTCGCCGCGGTCCAGCGGCATCAAGTGATAGCGCGCGGTGATGCGCTGCGCTAGCTGGCGCAGTTCCGACTGGTGCAATTTGTCGCGCAGTTCCGGCTGGCCAAGCAGGATGATCTGCAGCAATTTCTGCGTCGGCGTTTCCAGGTTCGTGAGCAGACGCACCTGTTCGAGGGACTCGATGGAAAGCTCCTGCGCCTCGTCCACGATCAGCACCACGCGCAGGCCCTGCGCATAGGCGTCGAGCAGGTAGATGTTGAGCGTGTCGACCAGCGACTTGAGGCTGCCTTTCTTGCCGGCGATGTCGAGTTTCAATTCCTCGCAGATCGTCTCCAGCAATTCCACCGGCGTGAGCTTGGGATTGAGCACCAGCGCCACACGCGTGTTTTCTGGCAACTGCTCCATCAGCAACCGGCACAGCGTGGTCTTGCCCGTGCCGACCTCGCCGGTCAGCTGCACGAAACCGCCGCTGCCGCCCTTGCCGATGCCGTACAACAGGTGCGCGAGCGCGTCCCGGTGGCGCTCGCTCAGGAACACGTAGCGCGGATCGGGGGTGAGCGAGAAGGGGGCCTCTTTCAGCCCGTAGAACTCGAGGTACATGCGGTTACTTTACCCCGGATGGGGGTAAAAGTTTCGTAGTCCGGAAGCTGCCGAACCGACCGTCGGCAGCCTACAGGTGAAAGTCGCCTGCCGCTTCCGGTTGATACAGCACTTCCTCGATGCGCAAGCGGCGCGTCCCCGACGGCACGCGCCATTCGATCTCGTCCCCGGTGGCATAGCCCAGGATCGCCGTACCTACCGGCGCGAGTACCGAGATCGCGCCGGCGCTCGCGTTCGCATTGCGTGGGAACACCAACACCCAGGTTTTGGTCTCGCCGTTGGCCATGTCACGCAGCACGACTTTCGAATTCATCGTGACCACGTTGGCCGGAATGTCCTCGGCCGCCACGGTTTCCGCGCGGCGCAATTCGGCGGCCAGCGCGTCGATGTCGCTGCGGTCGCGATGATCGACCTCGTCGAACGCGGCAATGATGTCCTCCAGCCGCTGGCGGTCGCGTTCGGTGACGTAGATTTTGCGTTTAGCCATGACTCGCTCCTGAAGTGCGCGCGGTGTGCTCACCGCGCGTCGACTGATGGGGATGAGTCTAGCAGGCGGGCGCGTCTTGCGCGTCCAAGCTTGTGTCCGACGAGCGGTGGCTGTGGGGCGGGAGGAGCTGCGTAGCGGCGAATCCCGTCATCGCTGCGTTGTGGTCAAGAAGGCGGGATGCGTTTTGCTTCTCCCGCCTACGTGGTTATTCACAGAGTACCCAACCACGCACGAGGACATCCTTTAGTGCGTGACCTTCAAACTTGTGAAGGTCGCCGTCGCCAAAGATATTCTTGAGTTCTCTTGTGCGATCGTGTTCTGAAAGGGTAAACACGAAGATCACAACTAAACTCTTGTACCGGTATGCAACCTGCCAATCCGAATTGCTCGCGGGTTCAATCCAAGCCTTCACCTCGTCGTCAAAAGGGATCGTTTCGCCTGCGACAGCATCTATATCAAATTTCCCAGATTCATCCCAAAACGCTGTCGCATAGATTTTCCAGTGCGTGGGGATATTTTTCAAATGGCGGCTGACGAGCAATGCAGCACTGCTTTTTGCGAGCACAGAGAATGCGACATGGAGTGCATCGCGTTTTATATTGGTCCGCTCACGCCCAGCAAAAAAATCTTGCCCCGGAATTTCAGGGCATTGACGACCATCGACAATCTTAAAGAAAAGCAGGTCTGGCTCGCTTAACCCTTCCAGCTTGTCCGCATTCACAAAGAGAACTTGCAGGCTAGGGTTGGCAACGTGCTGCTTGAGCGTAAATGCCTCAGAATCATGAAGGACGCCGATTATCTGCAATGCAGAACGCAGATACCTCTCGGGGCCGAATTGGTTGTTGCAGTCGGCGTGGGTATCAATGTGACCAGCGTAGTCATATCCGCGAGCACGAGGTTGCGCTCTCGCAATCATCTGCTTAGGTACGACATGGTCTTTGGTAGCGTCGCCGTTGATGTCACCCCCGCACAAATAGCAAGCCGTTAGTGACGCAGTATTTGGTTGAGTCACAAACTCACTCGCCGAGTGTCAACAACGACGCATTGCCGCCCGCGGCCGTTGTATTGATCGTGAGCGTGCGTTCGGTGACAAAGCGCAGCAAGTAATGCGGGCCGCCGGCCTTGGGGCCGGTGCCGGAGAGGCCTTCGCCGCCGAACGGTTGCACGCCGACGACGGCACCGATCTGGTTGCGGTTGACGTAGCAGTTGCCGACTTTGGCGCGCTGCGCGATGTGCGCGATGGTGGAGTCGATGCGGCTGTGGATGCCGAGCGTCAGGCCGAAGCCGGTCGCGTTGATGGCGTCGATGACCTTGTCGAGTTCGCTCGCCTTCCAGCGGATCACGTGCAGGATCGGGCCGAACACTTCGTGTGTGAGTTGCGACAGGGACTTCAACTCATATGCACGTGGCGCGAGGAAGGTGCCGTTCGCGCAATCCGATCCGAGTTTCACTTCCTTGATGAGTTTGGCTTCGGTGTCCATTCGCGCCGCATGGTCGGCGAGGCTCTTGCGCGAGGGTTCGTCGATGACCGGGCCGACATCGGTGGAGAGCAACGCCGGGTCGCCGACCTTCAGTTCATCCATCGCGCCGGCGAGCATGACGATCACCTTGTCGGCGATGTCTTCCTGCACGAACAGCACGCGCGCGGCAGAGCAGCGCTGGCCGGCGGAATCGAACGCGGATGCGATCGCGTCCTTCACCAGTTGTTCGGGCAGCGCAGACGAATCGGCGATCAGTGCATTCTGGCCACCGGTCTCGGCGATGAGCGCTGCGATCTGCGCGTTGCGCGCGGCCAGCGTGCGATTGATCGTCCACGCGGTTTCGGTGGAGCCGGTCATGCACACGCCGGCGACTTCGGGTTTCGTCAGCATCGTGTTGCCGATCATCGAGCCCTTGCCGGGCACGAATTGCAGCACGGCCTCGGGCACGCCGGCTTCGTGCAGCAGTTTCACCGCGGCGTGGCCGATCAGCACGGTTTGGTCGGCCGGTTTGGCGATCACGGCGTTGCCGGCGGCAAGCGCAGCGGCGACCTGGCCGGTGAAGATGGCGAGCGGGAAATTCCACGGACTGATGCAGACGAACACGCCGCGGCCATGCAGCGACAACTGGTTCGATTCGCCGGTCGGGCCGGTGAGCGCATCGGGTTTCCCCATTAGCTTGCGCGCCATGGCGGCGTAGTAGCGGCACATGTCGGCGGCTTCGCGCACTTCGGACACCGCGGCGGCGAGCGTCTTGCCGGCTTCGCGCACACACAGCGCGATGAATTGCGCGCGGCGCGCTTCGAGCAGGTCGGCGGCATTTTCCAGAATGCTTGCGCGCGAGGCGGCGGGCAGGGCGTCCCAGTCCGGTTGCGCGGCATGCGCGTTCGCGAGCGCTCGCTCGATCGTCGCCTGGTCGGCTTGCTGCTTGGTGCCGATCTTCTGGCGGCGGTCGGCGGGGTTGGTAACGTCCTGCAGTGTCTCGCCGGATTTCGCGCCCGGCACCAGCGGTGCCGCTGCCCAATTCTTGGTCGAGACTTGCGCGACCTGATCGGCCAGCGTGCGCAATTCGTTGTCGTTGCCCAGGTTCACGCCCATGGAATTCTTCCTGCATACTGATGATGAATTCTGCGAGGGCGCAGAATTCGGACTGCTGTCGGCTGATTTGTACAGATCGATCGGTTGCGGGATGCGCGGATGCGGCTTGCTCGAATACGCGCGCACGACATCCACGGGATCGGCGACGAGTTCGGCGATCGGCAGCGATTCATCGACGATGCGATTCACGAACGAGGTGTTCGCGCCGTTTTCGAGCAGGCGGCGCACGAGGTAAGGAAGCAAATCCTCGTGCGATCCGACCGGTGCGTAGACGCGGCAGGGCACGTTGAGGTTCTTCTCGCCCATGACTTCCGCATACAAATCCGTGCCCATGCCGTGCAGGCGCTGGAATTCGAACGGACGCCCACGCGCCATGTGATGGATCGCGGCGATGGTGTGCGCGTTGTGCGTGGCGAAGGCCGGATAGAACGCCTCGCTGTGGTCGAACATCTTCTTCGCGCAGGCCAGGTATGAGACATCCGTGTTCGGTTTGCGCGTGTAGACCGGATAGCCGGAATGCCCGCCTTCCTGCGCGCGCTTGACCTCCGAATCCCAGTACGCGCCCTTGACCAGGCGTACGCAGAAACGGCGCCCGACTTTTTTCGCCGCTTCCGCGAGCCAGTCGATCACGAATGGCGCGCGCTTCTGGTAGGCCTGCACGGCGAGGCCGAAGCCCTGATAGCCGTCCAGCGACGGATCGGCATGCACGGCGGCGATGACGTCGAGCGAGAGTTCCAGGCGATCGGCTTCCTCGGCATCGACGGTGAGGCAGATGCCGTTGCGCTTCGCCAGTTGCGCGAGTTCGAGCAGCATCGCCGTGAGTTCGGCGTGCACGCGCGCACGTTTGGCGACTTCGTAGCGCGGATGCAGGGCGGAGAGCTTGATCGAGATGCTCGGTGCGTCGAGCACGTCGTTGAAAGGCCCGCGCGCGCCGAGCGCGGCGATCGCGTCGCGGTACGCCTGCATGTAACGCTCGGCATCGGGTTTGGTCAGCGCCGCCTCGCCGAGCATGTCGTAGGAATAGCGATAAACGCGGTTGTCCTTTTCGTTGGCGCGGTCGAGCGCTTCCTTGATCGTGCGGCCCATCACGAACTGGTGGCCCATGATGCGCATGGCCTGGCGCACGGCGAGGCGGATCACCGGTTCGCCGGAGCGGCCGACCAGGCGCCGCAGTGCGCCGGCGAAATTGCGCCGCGTGTCCTCGCCCAGGTTGATGAACTTGCCGGTGAGCATCAGGCCCCAGGTGCCGGCGTTGACCAGCACCGAATCGCTCTTGCCGAGGTGTTTTTCCCAATCCGCCTCGCCGAGCTTGTCGGCGATGAGCTTGTCGGCGGTGTCCTTGTCCGGAATGCGCAGCAGCGCTTCGGCCACGCACATGAGCAGCACGCCTTCTTCGCTGGAAAGATCGTACTGGCGCATGAAGGATTCGACCGCGGACTGCTGGCCGGCCTTGGCGCGCACGCGCGCGACGAGATCGGTGGCGCGCGCGAGCACGAGGTCGCGTTCGGCCGGTGGCAACGTGGCCTGCGCGACAAGTTCGTCCATCGCTTGGGTTTCGTCGCGGCAATACGCGGCGGTCATGCGCGCGCGCGCGGCGTCGACGGCGGGCAATTCGGAGGCGAGGATGGCGTTCATCGGCAAGGATCGTGAGGGGCGTGTATTGTAAATCAGGCGCGGGTCAGGGACTTGGCGATGTCCCCAAAGCTTGCCCCTGCCGGGCGCGCTCACTATCATTGACAGGTTGGCGTTCCAGCTTGCGATGATCCGGGTAGCCAAAGACACTGCGCTTCGCGATGCGGTTTCGGTTGTCGTTGTGCCGCACCGCTCGCTGACGCGCGCGGGATTGCTCGGCTATCTCGTGGCGCAAAGCGTCGCCGCGCTGGGATTCGCCGGGCTGGCGGCCATGCGCGGCGTGGTGCTTGCGCCGGTTTTCGCGGTGCTGGAATTGGCCGTGGTGGCGTGGTGCGTGGTACGGGTCTGGCGGGCTTCGGCGCGCGGACAGGTGATCACGATCGCGCCGGATGGCGTGGAGATAACGGCAACGGCGGGAGCGCCGTCGGCGCGCTACCATCCGTACTGGATGAAGGTGCGCCTGGAGCCGGGACGCTGGCCGGGATGGCCGAGCCGGCTGCTGGTCGGCTCGCACGGACGCGAAACGGAAGTGGGCGCGTTCTTGAACGACGCGGAGCGCCGGGAACTGGCGCAACGATTGATGCAATTGCTGCGTGATGTGCAATCGCGCGGCAGGGAACCGGGACACGGGACAAGGTAGAACACGATGAAGGCTGCCGGATCGATGCGAAGCAAGTTGGGATTGGGACTCGTGCTGACAGCCGTCGCCGGCGCCGCGCATGCGCTGGCGGAGCCATGGCAACTGAACATGACGCCGGGCGTGACGCAGATCTCGCGCGATGTCTACGACATCCACATGCTCGGGCTCTGGGTGTGCGTCGGCATAGGCGTGGTCGTGTTCGGCGCCATGATCGTGGCCATGTTCAAGTTCCGCAAATCCAAAGGCGCCGTGCCGGCGACCTGGAGCCACAACACGGTCGCCGAGACCATCTGGACGATCATTCCCATCCTGTTGCTGGTCGCGATGGCATGGCCGGCGACCAAGGTCATGATCAAGATGGCCTACACAGAAAAATCCGACATGACGGTGAAGATCACCGGTTACCAGTGGAAGTGGGGCTACGACTACATCAACGTCGGCGCCAAGCCCTATCACGTACGCTTCATCTCGCGCCTGGATACGCGCTCGGACCGCACGCGCGAGCTGAAATCGGGTCTTGATCCCTGGGCGGTGAAGGACAAGGACGGCGCGGGCGTGGAGCGCAACACCTACCTGCTCGACGTCGACCATCCGCTGGTGCTGCCGACCGATACCAAGATCCGTTTCGTCGTCACCGGCGACGACGTGATCCATGCCTGGTGGGTGCCGCAACTGGGTTGGAAGCAGGATGCGATCCCGGGAATCATCAACGATCAGTGGACGGAGATCCATGAGCCCGGCATCTACCGCGGCCAGTGCGCGGAACTGTGCGGCCAGGATCACGCCTTCATGCCGATCGTGGTCAAGGTGGTGGCGAAGGCCGATTTCACGAAGTGGCTGGACGAGCAGGAAGCGACCGCCGTCAAGGCGAATGCGCCGACCGCCACGCCGGTTGCCAGCGCCAATTGAAACGTGCAGCCACGACCGGCTGCCTTGTAATCCCGGCCATCAGGGATGATGGCGAAAAAACGAATCCATGAGGTTGTTATGACCACCCACGCCGCTACCCACCACGACGATCATCACGACGACAAGCCGCACGGCTTCGTGCATCGCTGGGTGTTCTCGACCAACCACAAGGACATCGGTACGTTGTACCTGCTGTTCTCGTTCATCATGGTCTGCGTGGGAGCGGCGTTCTCGGGCGTGATCCGCACCGAGCTGATGAAGCCCGGCCTGCAGTTCGTGCAGCCGTACTTCTTCAACGAGATGACCACCCTGCACGGGCTGGTGATGATCTTCGGCGCGATCATGCCGGGCTTCGTGGGCCTCGCCAACTGGATGATCCCGCTGCAGATCGGCGCGCCGGACATGGCCCTGCCGCGCATGAACAACTGGTCGTTCTGGATCCTGCCGTTCGCCTTCCTGCTGTTGTTGTCCACGCTGTTCATGCCCGGCGGCGGCCCGGCCGGCGGCTGGACCATGTACCCGCCGCTGTCGATCCAGGGCGGCGACAGCGTTGCCTTCATGGTGTTCGCGATTCACCTGATGGGCATCTCCTCGATCATGGGCGCGATCAACATCATCGCGACCATCCTCAACATGCGCGCGCCAGGCATGGACCTGCTCAAGATGCCGCTGTTCACGTGGGCGTGGCTGATTACCGCGTTCCTGCTGATCGCGGTGATGCCGGTGCTGGCCGGCGCGGTGACCATGCTGCTCACCGACCGCTATTTCGGCACCAGCTTCTTCAACGCGGCCGGCGGCGGCGATCCGGTGATGTACCAGCACATCTTCTGGTTCTTCGGGCATCCCGAGGTCTACATCATGATCCTGCCGGCCTTCGGCATCGTCTCGGAGATCATCCCGTCGTTCTCGGGCAAGCCGTTGTTCGGCTATGACGCGATGGTGTACGCCACCGCCTCGATCGCGTTCCTGTCGTTCATCGTCTGGGGCCATCACATGTTCACCGTCGGCATGCCGCTCGGCGGGGAGCTGTACTTTATGTTCGCCACGATGCTGATCGCGATTCCGACCGGCGTGAAGGTCTTCAACTGGGTGTCGACGATGTGGGGCGGATCGCTCACGTTCGAGGCACCGATGCTGTGGGCGATCTCATTCGTGGTGCTGTTCACGATCGGCGGCTTTTCCGGCGTGATGCTGGCCCTGGTGCCGGCGGATTTCCAGTACCAGGACACGTACTTCGTCGTCGCGCACTTCCATTACGTGCTGGTCACCGGCGCGCTGTTCTCTATCATCGCCGCGATCTACTACTGGTGGCCGAAGTGGACCGGCAGGATGTACAACGAGACTTGGGCCAAGATCCATTTCTGGTGGTCGGCGGTGTTCATCAATGTGCTGTTCTTCCCGCAGCACTTCCTCGGCCTGGCCGGCATGCCGCGCCGCATTCCCGACTACAACGTCGCCTTCGCCGACTGGAATTTCGTTTCCACGATCGGCGCCTACGGCATGTACCTGACGCCGTTCATGATGTTCTTCATCCTGTGGCATTCGAAGAAGCACGGCGCGCCGGCCGCGGCGCGCGCGTGGGAAGGCGCGCGCGGACTGGAGTGGACCGTGCCATCGCCGGCGCCGTTCCATACTTTTGCCACGCCGCCCGTGATCCGCAACGAAGACCTGGCGCATGGAGACGTAAGTCACTGAGTGACTTCGCGTGCAATGATGAAGCCGCAACTTGCCAAGTCTGATGCCGACCAACGCCGTGCCGCCGCGCGGCGCACGGCGTGGATCGTTGCGATCGTGGCGGTGGCGATCTACCTGTTGTTCTTCCTCTCGCAAGGGTTGTCGCACTGATGGCTGTCGATTCCGCCACCGGCAACACCGTCCAGCGCAACCGCCGTTTCCTCGGGCGCGCACTTGGCGTGTGCGGGGCGATGTTCCTGTTCGGGTTCGCCTGCGTACCGCTGTACCGCATCGCCTGCGAACACGTGTTCCGCAACAAGATCTATAACACCGCCGACAGCGGCAAGGGCTTCACGGTGGACGAATCGCGCTGGGTCACGGTGCAGTTCGTCGGCAACGTCAACAGCCAGCTCGACTGGCAGTTCGCGCCGGAAAAGGTCGAGATGAAAGTACGTCCGGGCGCGGTCAACGATGCCTGGTACGACGCCACCAACAACGCTTCCGTCGCGATCGTCGGCAATGCGGTGCCAAGCATCGCGCCATCGCAGGGTTCGCCGTACTTCAACAAGATCGAATGCTTCTGCTTCACCGAACAGACGCTCAATCCCGGCGAGTCCAGGCGCATGCCGGTCAAGTTCGTCGTCGATCCGAAACTGCCGAAGACCATCGACACGCTGACGCTGTCGTACACGTTCTACAATAACCGCGCGGCGACCAAGAAGCTCGCCCAAGACGCGCAGGCTTACGCCCCGCCCAAAACCTGAAGAGTAATCGAGCATGTCACCACAAGCACAAGGCGCTTACTACGTCCCGCACGGCACGCACTGGCCGATCCTGGGCTCGTTCGGGCTGATCTTCACGGTCGGTGGCGCCGGCATGTGGATGAACGAATTCGAGCCCGGCAAGTACGTCATGGTGCTGGGCATCGCCTGTCTCTTGTCGATGATGTTCGGCTGGTTTCGCACCGTCATCGGCGAATCGCTGGGTGGCATGTACACCAAGCAGGTGGACACCTCGTTCCGCATGGGAATGATGTGGTTCATCTTCTCGGAAGTGATGTTCTTCGCTGCCTTCTTCGGCGCGCTGTTTTATGTCCGCAATCTTTCCATCCCGTGGTATGGCGGTGTCGGCGACGGTTCGCTGACCAATTTCTTCCTGTGGAAGGATTTCGTGCCGGCTTGGCCAACCAATGGTCCGGATCAGGTTGGAGGCGTTTTCCAGACCATGCCTGCATGGGGCGTGCCGCTACTCAATACACTGATCCTGCTGTCGTCGGGCGTGACGATCACGATCGCGCACCACGCCCTGCGCGCCGGCAATCGCAAGCACCTGTTGATCTGGCTGGGCGCGACCGTCGTGCTCGGCGCGCTGTTCCTGAATTTCCAGGCACACGAGTACATCGAGGCTTACACCAAGCTCAACCTGACGCTGGATACCGGCATTTACGGCTCGACGTTTTTCATGCTCACCGGCTTCCACGGCCTGCACGTGACCTTGGGAACGATCATGCTCACGGTGATCTGGTTCCGCTGCCTCAAGGGCCATTTCACCAAGGACCATCACTTCGCGTTCGAAGCGGTGGCGTGGTACTGGCACTTCGTGGACGTGGTGTGGCTGGGCCTGTTTATTTTCGTCTACGTCCTGTAAACGGCTATCGACCGACGTCGTGCGGATGAATGACGCCAGTCAGGATGCCGACGATCACCAGCAGGATCAGCAGCACCGACAGGCCGATGCGCCAGGTCAGCGCGCGCACCGTGCGGTCCGTCGTGCCTTTGTCGCTCATCATGTAGTAGAGCCCGGCGAACAGGTTGTACAAGATCACGATGAAAAACGCGATGACGAAGAGCGTGGTCCACATGGGCAGGTGTTCCGTGGCGGAGCGCGGCGAGTATAACGCCGCGGTGCGATGACCGCGCACCGCTGGCAGCGGCCGACGGCGTTCGCCTGGATTTTGACCGCGTTCGGCATCGCGGCGTTTTGCGCGTTGGGCGTGTGGCAACTCGATCGCGCGGCGCAGAAGCGGCAGCTGTTTGCCGCGTTCGCAAATGCCGCGAGCGCACCGACGCTGGACTTCGCGCAGGCGAGTGCGGCGGCGCGGGACGCGCAGCGCTATCCGCACCTGCGGGTGACGGGCCGTTACCTGCCCGATCGCGGCTACTGGCTGGACGAGCAGTTCAACGGCAGTCGCGTCGGCGTGCACGCGATCGGCGTGTTCGTGATCGACGGACAACCCGGTCTGCTGTTGGTGGATCGCGGCTGGCTGGCATGGAATCACGTGTCGGGAAGCGCGCCGATTGCGCCCACGTTGCCTGCCGGAGAGATTGCTTTGATCGGTTTGTATGCGCCGTTCCCGGGCAGTGGGTTGCGCCTGGGCGGCAATGCGCTGCCGGGACAGGTGCAATGGCCGAAGCTGACCTTGTTTCTCGACGCCAAGGCGATCGCTGCGGATCTCGGCGTGGCCGTTGAGCCGCGGGTATTGCTGCTCGATCCGGAACCGGCGAGCGACTTTGTGCGGGTCTGGGAGCCGCAAGTGTTTCCGCCTGAGCGTCACATCGGCTACGCATTCACCTGGTTTTGCTTCGCCGCGGTGGCGATCGCGATATTCATCGTCACGCATCGGATAAAAGTGGAAAAGTGATGGCAATGAACAAATCCAACCGTGGCCGGCTCATCCTTGTCGGCATCGCCGTACTGTTCGCGATCCCGCTCGCCGCCGCGTTCCTGCTGCGCGGCAACGGCTGGCAGCCGGCGCACACCGTACAAAGCGGCATCCTGGTGCAGCCGCAGCGCGATGTTTCCGCCGCGCCGGTCACCCTGGCCGATGGCAGTCGCTACGCCTGGCGCGATCCGCAATATCGCTGGACCCTGGTTTTCCTGCCCGGCGCCGATTGTGCGAACCAGTGCCGCACGCGGCTGGACGAAGCGCTGCGCATGCGCATCACATTGGGCCGCAACGCGGATCGCCTGCGCGTGTTGTACCTCGGCCCGGCGCTACCGAAGGATTTTCTTGCGATACGAGCGCCGCTCGCCGCCGGTCGCGACGATTCCGGTGCGTTCGCGTTCGCGCGCGCGCAAGGCGCCGACGACCTGGCGTTGGCGCTGGTCGATCCGCGCGGACAACTGATGTTGCGTTATGCGGATGGCTATTCCGCCCAGGGTTTGCGCCGCGACATCGTCAAGATCCTGTATTGATGAGGCTGGCATGAATTCGATTTCCGGAATGCGCAGGCTCGCCTGGGCCGCCGCCGCCTTCGCCCTGCTCGTGATCGTCTTCGGCGCCTTCGTGCGCTTGTCCAACGCGGGACTGTCGTGTCCGGATTGGCCCACCTGCTACGGCAAGCTGAGCTGGCCGACGCACGCGCATGAGATCGCGCATGCCGATGCCGCATTTCCGCAAAGACCCTTTGAGGCCGACAAGGCCTGGCGCGAACAGGTGCACCGCATGCTGGTCGGCGTGTTGAGCCTGCTCACGTTCGCGCTGGCGGGATGGGCGTGGCGGCGTCGTCGCGAACTCGGGCGGCTGGTCATCGTGCCCTTGTTCGCGACTGGCTTCATTTTCTTTCAGGCGGCACTCGGCATGTGGACGGTGACGCTGAAGTTGTTGCCTTGGGTTGTGACTTCGCACCTCGTCGGTGGGATGGCAATGTTCGCCTTGCTCGCCTACACGGCGTTGCGCCTGACGTTGCACGATCCGGCGCCGGCGGACAGCGCAAAACTGCGGCGCATGGCCGTCGCCGGCATCGTCCTCGTCGCCATCCAGATCACGCTCGGCGGCTGGACCAGCAGCAATTACGCCGCGCTCGCCTGCGGTACGGATTTCCCGACCTGCCTTGGCCAATGGTGGCCGGCGACCGATTTCCACCAGGCCTTCATCGTGTTGCGTCACATCGGCGTGGACTACGAAGGCGGCATTCTCGACGGTCCCGCGCGTACCGCGATCCAGCTCGTGCACCGGATCGGGGCGGTCGTGGTGTTCGCGCATGTGCTGATGGTCGCGATCCGCGCCGCGCGCGTGCCAACGGTGCGCGGCTACGGCATTGCGGTCGGTGGCTTGCTGATCGCACAGGTGTGCCTGGGCATCGGCAATGTCGTGTTCGGCCTGCCCTTGCCGGTTGCCGCCGCGCACAATGCCGGCGCCGCACTGTTGTTGTTCGCGCTGCTCGCGCTGGCGGTGCGGCTGCGCCCGGCTTCACATTAGACTGCACGCATGTTCGCCATCGCCCGCCAGTATTTGCAACTCACCAAGCCGCGCATCGTCGCGCTGCTGGTGTTCTGTGCCGTCATCGGCATGTTCCTCGCCGTTCCAGGCCTGCCACCGTGGCGTGCGCTGGTGTTCGGCACGCTCGGCATCTGGCTCGCGTCCTCGTCCGCCGCGGCGTTCAACCAGCTTATCGACCGGCGCATCGACAAGGTGATGGCGCGTACCGCACATCGACCGCTGGCGACCGGCCAGTTGACCTCGATCCAGGTTTTCATCTTCGCGACCGCGATCGGCCTGTTGTCGATGGTCATCCTCATCGTCTGGGTCAACGCGCTGACCGCGGCGTTGACGTTCGCCGGGCTGATCGGGTATGCGGTCGTCTACACGGCATTTTTGAAGCGCGCCACGCCGCAGAACATCGTGATCGGCGGCGTCGCCGGCGCGATACCGCCGGTACTGGGTTGGACCGCGGTTACCAATCAGCTCGATCCTTACGCGCTGCTGTTGTGCCTGATCATCTTCGTGTGGACGCCGCCGCACTTCTGGGCGCTGGCGATCTTTCGCCGCGACGACTATTCGCGCGCGCAGGTGCCGATGCTGCCGGTCACGCACGGCGTGGAATACACGCGCTGGCACGTGCTGTTCTACACCGTGCTGTTGGTGATCGTGACCGTGCTGCCGTATCTGACCGGCATGAGCGGATTGTTCTATCTCGGCGGCGCGCTGGTGCTCGGTGCTGGCTTCTTGTACTACGCGGTGAAGTTGCTGAACCCGCCGAACGAGCGATTCGCCATGCGTGTGTTCGGCTTTTCCATCGTTTATCTGATGGCATTGTTCGCGTTCATGCTGGTCGATCACTACATCGACGCTTCCCCGCTGCGGCAAACGGTGATGTCGCTGCAGCGGGTCGGGTGACGCGTTACACTGCCGCTCCAATCCGGTTGGGAGCTGTGCCGTGACCAGCATCTACGATTTTTCCGCCAGGACCATCGACGGTGACGAGCAGAAGTTGTCGGCCTACAAGGGCAAGACGATGCTCGTGGTGAATGTCGCGAGCAAGTGCGGCTTCACGCCGCAGTACACGGGCCTGGAAGCGCTGTACGAGAAGTTCAAGGACAAGGGCCTCGTAGTGCTCGGTTTTCCCTGCGACCAGTTCGGCCACCAGGAACCGGGCGACGAGAACGAGATCAAGAATTTCTGCTCGCTCAACTACGACGTGAAATTCCCGCTGTTCGCGAAGATCGAAGTCAACGGCGCGAACGCGCATCCGCTGTACAAATACCTGAAGGCGCAGGCCAAGGGCCTGCTCGGCAGCGAATCGATCAAGTGGAATTTCACCAAATTCCTGATCGACAAGGACGGCAAGGTCATGACGCGCTACGCGCCAGTCGATACGCCGGAAAAGATCGAGAAAGACGTCGCGGCGGCGTTGTGAATTCATGTTCGAGCTGAAACGCACGCCATTCCACGAGCGCACGTCGAAACTCAGTCTGCCGCAGAACTGGCGGCGCTGGGCCGGCTACATCGTCGCGGGTTCGTACGATCTCGTGCTCGATCGCGAGTACTGGGCCATCCGCGACGCCGCGGCGTTGATCGACATCACGCCGTTGATGAAATACATCATCGAAGGCCCCGATGCGGCGAAGCTGCTGCACCGGATGACGCCGCGCGACGTGCTGAAGATGGCAGTCGGCCAGGTGTTCTACACCGGCTGGTGCGACGACGACGGAAAAATGCTCGACGACGGCACGATCTCGCGGCTGTCCGACACGAAATTCCGCCTGACTTCTGCCGAGCCGTCGCTGCGCTGGCTGGCGATGAACGCGGTCGGCATGGATGTGACGATCAGCGAAGTCACCGACCAGGTTGCCGCGCTGAGCCTGCAAGGCCCCAAGTCGCGCATGATCCTCAACCAGGTCTGCGCGAAGCCGCTCGACAAGCTCAAGTTCTTCCGCATGACGGAAGCAAAGATCGCCGGGGTGTCGGTGACAATTTCGCGCACCGGCTACACCGGTGATCTCGGCTATGAAATCTGGATGCCGGCGGACAAGGCACTGACGGTGTGGGATGCGCTGTTCGAGGCCGGTCGCGATTACGGCATCGTGCCGTGCGGGATCCTCGCGATGGACATGGCGCGCGTCGAAGCGGGCCTGTTCATGATCGACGTCGACTACACGGCGACGAACCACGCGTGGATTGCAGGCCAGAAATCCACGCCGTTCGAGATGGGCCTCGGCTGGACCGTCGCGCTCGACAAGCCCGGCTATTTCGTCGGTCGTCGTGCGCTTGAACGCGAGCACAAGGAAGGCTCGGCATGGAGGCTTGTCGGGCTCGAAGTCGAATGGGAAGGGTTGGAGAAACTCTATGCTAGCGTAGGCCTGCCGCCACAGATTCCAGGCATGGCGATCCGCGCCAGCCTGCCGGTGATGCACAACGGTAAACAGATCGGCTACGCCTCGACGAGCACCTGGTCACCGGTGCTGAAGAAATACATCGCACTCGCGCATTTGCAGCGGCCGCACCATGAGCCGGGCACACGCGTGGCGATGGAAGTGACGGTGGAGCACCATCGCCTGCACGCGCCCGCGACGGTGGTGAAGACGCCGTTCTATGAACCGGAATGGAAGCGTAAGTGATGGCCGCCAACCAATACGACGCCATCGTCATCGGCGCGGGCCACAACGGCCTGGTTGCCGCTTCGTACCTCGCGCGCGCGGGCAAGAAGGTCGTGATCCTCGAACGCCGCGAAGTCGTCGGCGGCGCGGCGATGACCGAGGAAATCTTCCCGGGCTATCGCTTCACGGAGTTCAGCTATGTCGTCAGCCTGCTGCGCCCGGAGATCATCCGCGATCTGGAATTGCCGAAGCACGGACTGAAGATCCTGCCACTGCCGAGCACGGTCACGCCGCTCGACAACGGCGATTACCTGGGCAGTTGGGACGACCACGATCTGACGCGCCAGGAGGTCTATCGTCACTCGCCGAAAGACGCCGAGGCCTATGACGAATACTCGCGGGTGATGGCGCGCGCGGCAAAGGCGATCAAGCCGATCATCGGCATGGTGCCGCCGGATCCATCCAGCTTGAGCCCACGCGATCTACTCGGCCTGCTCAAGCTCGGCCAGTACGCGCGCAGCTTGAGCGAAAAGGAATTGTATCGCATCGCCAAGTTGGTCACGCAGTCCTCGGCTGACCTGCTCGACGAGTGGTTCGAGTTCGATGCGCTCAAGGGCACGAAGTCGGCGAGCGGCATCATCGGTACGTTCCTCGGCCCACGTTCGCCGGGCACGGCGTACGTGCTGCTGCATCACTATATGGGTGAGATCGACGGTGCATTTCGCGCCTGGGGCTTCGCCAAGAACGGCACGGGTGGCGTGTCGGCGGCGATTGCCAATTCCGCGCGCGCTTTGGGTGTGGAAATCCGCACGAATGCGCCGGTCGACAAGGTTATCGTCAAGGGCGGCGTCGCCGCCGGCGTGGCGCTGCAGAACGGCGACGAGTTGCGCGCGAAGGTCGTGCTCTCCGCGGCCGACCCGAAGCGCACGTTCCTGCAGTTCGTCGACAGCAAACATCTGCCGGACGACTTCGTACAGTCGATCAAGAGTTTCCGCGTGCGCGGCTCATCGGGCAAGCTCAACATCGCGCTGAACGCACTGCCGGACTTCACCTGCCTGCCCGGCGAAGGTCCGCTGCACCGTGGCGCGATCTCGATCAGCCCGAGCGTCGACTACATCGAGCGCGCCTACGACGAGGCCAAGTACGGCCAGTTCTCGAAGAACCCGTACATCGACATGATCATCCCGTCGATGATCGACCGCGACATGGCGCCGCCGGGTCATCATGTGATGTCGTGCTTCGTGCAGTACGCGCCGTACGACATCGAAGGCGGCTGGGACGACGCCAAGCGCGACGCGTTCGGCGAGACGGTGATCTCGACGATCGAGAAATATGCGCCGAACATCCGCCAGTGCATCGTTGGCAAGCAGGTGATCACGCCGAAGGACATCGAGCGCATTGCCGGCATTACCGGCGGCAACATTTTCCACGGCGAATTGCTGCTGCACCAGTTGTTCTTCTTCCGACCCGCGCCGCAGTGGGCCGATTTCCGCACGCCGCTGCCGGGCTACTACTTCGGCGCGGCCGGCGCGCATCCGGGCGGCGGCGTGATGGGCGCGCCGGGCAAGCTCGCGGCCGACGCGATCCTCAAGGACGTCGACTGATATGGCCGCCTACGACGCAATCATCATCGGCGCCGGCCACAACGGACTCGTCGCCGCGAACTACCTCGCGAAGGCTGGCAGAAAAGTGCTCGTGTTCGAACGTCGCGGGATCGCCGGCGGCCAGCTTGTGACCGAATCGTTTGGCGACGGCTTTAGCGCCGATTCGCTGCACGCGAGCGCGCATCTGCGGCCCGACATCGTGCGCGATCTTGGCCTGAATCTGCCCGCGGCGTCCGCGCGTTCGCCTTACGTGTGCCTGCTCAGCGACGGCAAGCGTCTGACGATCGATGCCGATCTCGCGCGTGCTCGGGCGACGATCCGCGAGTTCTCTGCGCACGACGCGGAGCGCTGGCCCGAGTTTGTCGCATTCATGGAGCGCGCTGCAGCATTCCTCGATGCGGCGTACCGCACACCGATGCCGCGCTTGCCGCATTTTGCGCCGGTCCGCGAAGGCCTGCCGCTCGCCGGTCTGCTGTGGAAACTGCGACGACTCGGCGGCCGCGACATGTTCCGCATCGTGCGCGCGATGTCGATGTCGGCGGAAGAATTCACCGACAACTGGTTCGAATCCGACGCGTTGCGCGCGGCCATTTCCGCGCTCGCGATCCACGGAGTGACGCTCGGTCCGATGTCGGCTGGCACCGGCTTCACGCTGATGCACAACTGGCTAAATCGCGGCGGACTTGCGCATCGCCCGGTTGCCAACGGAGTCGGCACAATCGCGGTCGCGCTCGTCGATGCGCTGAAAGCGCGCGGCGGCGACGTGCGCACGTCGGTCGAAGTGCAGTCGATCATCGTCGATCGCGAGCGCGCAACCGGTGTGCGGCTGGCGAGCGGGGAGGAAATCCCAGCGCCGTTGATCCTGTCGGCTGCCGACCCGCGCCATACGTTGCTGAAGCTCGTCGGCGCCGCCGAACTGCCGCCGGAGTTCGTCTGGCAGGCGCAGTCGATCAAATTGCGCGGCTGCGTGGCGAAAGTGCATGTCCAGACGAACGGACAGCATGGCTTGCCTGAAGGCACGCTCGCTGTCGCACCGTCGATCCGTTACCTCGAGCGCGCCTACGACGCGGCAAAGTACGGCGAGATCTCGAAAGAACCGTATCTGGAAGTCACGACGAACGGCAATGTCGTCTCGATTCATTTCCAGTTCGCGCCGCATGCATTGCGTAACCCTGACTGGAACGCCGCGAACGGCATCGTCGAGCAGCGCGCCGTCGACACACTGGATGCGCATTGCCCCGGCTTCAAGGCGTCAGTGAAACGCATGCAGGTGATAACGCCGCGCGACCTGGAATCGACCTACGGCCTGAGCGAAGGCGATCTCAATCACGGCCAGCTGATCCTCGACCAGATCTTCTTCATGCGCCCGCTGCCAGGCTGGTCGAAACACGCCACCCCGGTCGATGGCCTGTTCCTGTGCGGCAGCGGCGTGCACGGAGGCGGCGGCATCAGCGGCGCAAGCGGGCGCAATGCCGCGAAGGCTGTGCTGAAACTCTAGGCGCGCGGCCCATGCTGGGTTGCGCGAACTATCGCGGCGCGATTCCGGGACTGTACTTGTGTGGCGCCGGTACCCACCCCGGCGGCGGAGTTACCGGCGCGCCGGGGCACAATGCGGCGCAGGCGATCCTGGCCGATCGGCGCCGTTAAGACGCCGCTTGCGCCAGCGTTCGGCATCTGGCGTAGACTGCGCAGCGAGCTCGGCACCATGTTTTCCGCACAAGGGGAAATTCGATGACCTCACCGGCCGCGACGGCCTCGTTGCAGTCCTTCGACGAGGACGCATGGGACGATCTGCTCAACTACATCGAGGAACGTCGGGTCATTCCGATCATCGGACCCGACCTGCTGCGCGTGCAGACCGACCGCGGCCTGCGCCCGCTGTACGAATGGCTGGCCGAGAAACTTGCCGCGCGCCTGTCGGTGGATGTGGTCGGACTGCCGCAACCGCTGACCCTCAACGACGTGATGTGCTGCTATCTCGGTCAGCGTGGACGGCGCGAAGAAGCCTACACGCGCCTGCGCTCGATCATGCGCGAAGTGACGTTCGAGCCGCCGCTGGCGTTGCGGCAACTGGCGCAAATCACCGATTTCGATTTGTTCGTGACGACCTCCTTCGATCCCTTGCTCGAGAACGCCATCAACCTCGAACGCTTCGGCGGACAGCCCACAGCTGAAGTGATCGCCTACGCGCCCAACCGCGTCGCCGATCTTCCCGCCGAACGCAGCCAGTTGCTGCGCACTGTCGTCTATCACCTGCTCGGGCGCCTGTCCGCGTCGCCGACGTATGTCCTGTCCGACGAGGACATGCTCGAGTTCATCTGCGCGTTGCAGTCCGAGCACCTGACTCCGGAAAAGCTCTTCCACGAACTCGAGCACAATCACCTGCTGCTGATCGGCAGCGACTTTTCCAACTGGCTGGCGCGGTTGTTCCTGCGCATGGCCAAGCGCAAGCGCCTGTCCGATCCGCGCGATTTCACCGAAGTGCTCGCCGACGACCACACGCCGCAGGACAGTCGCCTGGTGGCGTTCCTGCAGCAGGTCAGCGTGCGTACGCGCGTGTATGCCGGCGCGGAAGCCTTTGTCGCCGAGCTGCACCAGCGCTGGAGCGCGCGCCAGCGACCAGCGGCGCTGTCGAACGGCGGCAGTGCGCCACAACGCTTCATGCCGCCGGCGCGCGAGATGCCCGAGAACGCGATTTTCATCAGCTACGCGCGCGAAGATTTGCCGGCGGTGCAGCACCTGAAAGCCGCACTGGATGCCGCCGGCCTGACGACCTGGTTCGACCTGGATCGCCTCGAAGGCGGCGACGACTACGATCGCAAGATCCGCGCGAACATCCAGCGTTGCAGCTTTTTCCTGCCGATCGTCTCGGCAACGACCCAGCGCCGACACGAGGCGTATTTCCGCCGCGAGTGGAGCTACGCCGTGGATCGCGCGCGCAACATCGCCGAGGGCGCAGTGTTCGTGTTGCCGGTATGCATCGACGACACGCCGGAATCCGCGGCGCTGGTGCCGGAAACCTTCAAGGCCCTGCACATGACCCGCCTGCCCGGTGGCGAACCAACGCCGGAATTCCTGCGCCGCCTGCGCGAGCTGTTCAGCGGGAGAAGCGCATGAACGACACGACCGCACACACCGGCGACGTGGTCACGCTCGACCCGGAAAATCCATGGCTGGGCCTGTTTTCGTATTCCGAGGAAACCCGCGCCTATTTCCACGGCCGCGAGGAGGAATCGGCCGAACTCGCGCGCCGCGTGCAGCGCAAACTGCTGACCGTGCTGTTCGGACAATCGGGCCTGGGCAAAACCTCCCTGTTGCGTGCCGGCCTGGTGCCGCGCCTGCGCGGGACGGGTTACTGCCCGGTCTATGTGCGCATCATTTACGCGCCGGACTCGCCGGCGCCGTCCGAGCAGATCAAGCAGGCGATCTTCCGCGCCACGGCGGAGGCGGGCCACTGGACGCGGCCGGGCAGCGCGATCGAGGGCGAGTCGCTGTGGGAATTCATGCACCACCGCGAAGACTTGTTGCGCGACAGCGCCGGCAACACGCTGGTGCCGCTGCTGATCTTCGACCAGTTCGAGGAAATCTTCACGCTCGGTCAGGCCGACGACGCGGGCCGCTTGCGTGCCCGGCAATTTCTCGGCGAGCTCGCCGACCTGGTCGAAAATCGCCCGCCGGCTGCACTGGAAGCGCGCATCGAACGCGACGATGCGGCCGCCGAGAACTTCGATTTCGCACGTGCGGACTATCGCGTATTGATCGCCTTGCGCGAGGACTATCTGGCGCACCTGGAAAGCGTCAAGGACATCATGCCCTCGATCACCCAGAACCGCATGCGTCTGGCGCGCATGAACGGCGCGCAGGCGCTGAGCGCGGTGCAGGAGCCGGGCGGCAAGCTGGTGTCGCACGAGGTCGCCGAGTCCATCGTGCGTTTCGTTGCCGGCGGCTCGGAAATGGCCAACGCCGAAATCGAACCGTCGCTGCTGAGCCTGGTCTGCCGCGAGCTGAACACGACCCGGCAGGCGCAGGCGCGCAAGGAAATTTCCGCCGACCTGCTGGCCGGTTCGCGCGACACCATCCTTTCCGAATTCTACGAACGCGCGCTTGCCGACCAGCCAGCCGGGGTGCGGCGCGTGGTCGAAGACGAATTGCTGACCGAATCCGGCCACCGCGAAAGCCTGGCCGAGGAACGCGTGGGCAAGGCGCTGGCCGCGGCCGGCGCCGCGCCGGGTGCACTGGCGACGCTGGTCGATCGACGCTTGCTGCGCATCGAGGAACGCCTCGACATGCGCCGCGTGGAATTGACCCACGACGTGCTGTGCAGTGTGGTGATCGCCAGCCGCAACCTGCGCAAGGAACGCGAAGCGCGCGACGCCGCCAAGCGCCAGCTTGCCGCGCAGCGCGAGCGCGAGGCGAGCATCCATCGCGCGCTGGTGCGCGCGCGCATGGTCGCCAGCGTTTGCGCGGTGTTGATGCTGCTTGCCATCGCCAGCGCGGTGTTCGGCTGGATCAATTATCGCCGCGCCCATGTGGCGGAAGCCGAGGCGCAGAACTCGCGCAGCAATGCCGAGAAACTGGTCAGCTTCCTGATCGAGGACTTTTATAACGAACTGGCGCCGACCGGGCGGCTGGACACACTGGGCAAACTTGCCCACATGACGGTGGGTTACTACGACAGCCTGCCGGCAGGACTGGTGAACCCGCAAACGCAGATCAATCGGGCCATGGCGCTGGTACGCGAAGGCGCATCGTTGAATGCGGCAGGCAATCTGGAAGCCGGCACCAAGAACCTCGGCGAGGCGCAGGCCGTGTTCGAGCAACTGCGCGTCGCCGGCGATCATGGCGAAGACGTCGTCTATGGGTTGGCGCTGGCCCTGTATGAGCAGGGTTCAAGCGTGATCCGCGGCGGTCGCGGTACTGCGGTACAGCTGCAACAGGCGGCCGATCTGTTGCGGCCGCTGGTGTACGGCGCCGATCCGTCGCAGCGCGTCCGCCAACTGTACGGTGACGACCTGAATTTCCTCAGTCACACCCAGTCGAACACAAAGGCGGTCGAAACTTGCGAGGAAGCGCGCAAGGTGCTGACCGGAATCGGTGCATTGGACCTGTCGAATCTGAACGCGGCTTCTTCATATGCCGATACTGCCGATTCCGAGGCCCGCTTCCTGATGGCGCTCGGCAAGAGCGACGAGGCGCAAAAGCTCGAGCAGCAAGTGTACGACCTTGCCGAAAAGGTGCTGGCACAGCGCCCGAGCGACCAGCATTCGCTCTTGAACCGCGTGCTTGCCGCGGGTCTGCTGAGTGATTTGGCCCAGCGTCGCCATGACGACGCGACCGCTGCCGACTATGCCCGCCACGCTGTGCAGGCGAGCGAGGATTGGGTGCGTTCCGATCCCTCCAATCTGGAGGCGTGGTGGTATTGGACGACGGTACTGCGTGGGACCGCGGACGAGCAATTCGATCGCGGCGAAGTCGCCAACGCCATCGCCACGATGCATTCGCTGTTCGCTCTGGAGCAGGACAAGCGCCTGCCTTCCAGCCTCGGGCCGCGGATCTGGTATCAATGGCTCGGACTCGCGGACATGCAGGCCAGAGCCGGCGACGCTGCGGCTGCCGCGCAATCGATGAAATCGTTCGCGCATGATACCGATGAGTACACGGCCCAGCTCGGAGTGGACGATGTCAGACGCACCCTGCTTGCCTTGGTCGATCAGGGACTTTCAGACGCCAATCTGCAGCTGTTCGAAGGTACGCCAAAAGTTGCGTTGGCAACCGCTGTCGCTGCGGTTGCCCACGTCGAACCGATCAAGGTTCCCGCGGAAAACACGACCGGCGTCAACATGCGGATCAACATGCTCCGCAGCAATCTGGGCGTCGCCGCGCGCGCGGCGATCCAGCTCGGCGATTATGCGCAAGCTGAGGCCTTGGCGCGCCGCTGGTCGCAGGTGCCGCCGTCCCCGTTCGACAATCGCGATCCGCGCGAATTGAAATCGATCATCGATGCCATTCTGGCCAACGCGATCGCCCTGCAGGGTCGCAACGAGGAAGCGAACAAAATCCTGCAACCGGCGCTGGCGTACTACCGCGAAGAGCAGCAGGCCGGTGCGCACGGCACGAATTTCCGACGGGACTTCGCGTACGCGCTTTACGTTGATGCCAGCACTGCGTCCGCGGATGTCGTCGGGCGCGCGCAACGCAAGGCCGCGCTTGTCGAAGCGGCGAGCCAGATCGCCGCAGCTTCCGCCGAAGCGCAGAAGCTGGTCGACATGCGCCATGTGTCGGGCCTGATCGCGGCGGCCGCGCGTGGCGAATGACCACGCGCGCTGCCATACCGCTGACGATTGGCGTCACCAGTCATCGCAACCTCGTCGCCAGCGAGGTCGAGGCGATCCGACAAGGCGTTCGCGCTTTCCTCGCGCGCATGCGGCACGAGTATCCGCACATGCCGCTCGTCGTCGTGTCCGCGCTGGCCGAAGGCGGCGATCAACTCGTCGCTGAAGAGGCTCTCGCCGCCGGTGCGCGCCTGATCGCGCCTCTGCCGCTGACGCGCGCGCAGTACGCCGAGGATTTCACCGATGCGGTCGCGCGTAGGCGCTTCGATGCGCTGTGCGATGCGGCGCAAGTCATCGAGCTGCCGCAGCTCATGAATGGCGCTGTCCACGCTCCCGCTCCCACCGGGCACGAGCGCGACCGGCATTACGCGCAATCCGGCGTCTTCGTCAGCGATCATTGCCACATCCTGCTCGCGATCTGGGACGGCAAACCATCCGCACTGCTTGGCGGCACGGCGCAAATCGTGCGTTATCGTCTGAGTGGCGAAAGGCCGGCGCTGGCCGAGCGCCGCCGTGCCGTGCCTCGCAACCTGCTGGATGACGACAGCGAGCGCATCACGTATCACATCGTGTGCTCGCGCGATCAGACCGATGGCGCGCCGTCGCCGTCGCTGCATCCGTTGCAGACCTTGTGGCGCAGCGGCGAGCAAATCCAGCCGGGCGTTGGCCCGATGCCCGATAAATTCCGCGCGACGCTCGCCAATGCGGCCGAGTTCAATGCGGATGCGGGGAAATATGCCGCGCCAATCGATGCGCATCCGGGATTATCGATCGCGGCAGCGGACGCCGACGCCATCGAGCGGCTGTTCCGCGCGGCAGACTGGCTGGCGCTCCACTTTCAGCGCCGCGTGCTGCTGGCGATGCGCGGGCTCTACACCGTGGCCGCGTTGATGGCGATCGCGTTCACGGTCTACGACAACCTGCCCGCGCACGACGACATGCTCTACGGGTTCCTGCTGCTGTTCGCGCTCGGCGGTTTCCTCGTCGTCCTCGCCAACCGCCGCGGCTGGCATCGCAAATACCTGGATTGCCGCGCACTCGCCGAAGGTTTGCGCGTGCAATGGTACTGGCGGCGGATCGGGTTGTCGCTCGCCGGCGACGCCGAATTCGCGCGCGACAACTTCCTGCAGAAGCAGGATGTGGAACTCGGTTGGGTACGCGACGCGATGCGCAGCGCCGAACTGGAAAGCGCGCCGCTCAACGTCGCGGATACGGCACGCGAAATGGTCGACGTCGTCCGCGAATGGGTCGGCGACGCGCGACACGGCGGGCAGCTCGACTACTACGGGCGCAAGGCCGCGCAGCGCGCACGCACGCACCGTCTCACCGAAACGGTCGACTCGGCCAGCCTGTGCGTGGGCATCGGTATCAGCATCGTGCTCGCCGCGTTCGCCACGGGATTGTCGGCGGATGCGAAAAACGACCTGGTCGTGGTCATGGCGGTGTTTTCCATCGTTGCCGGCGTGCGCGCCGCGTATGCCTACAAGAAGGCCGACAAGGAACTCATCAAGCAATACCGTTACATGCAGCGCATCTTCGGCGCGGCGCGCAAGGCGCTGGATCGCGCCGCCGATGCGGCCGAGCAGCGCGAAGTCCTGCGCCTGCTTGGCGAAGCGGCGCTGGCCGAGCAAGTGGAATGGGCGCTGATGCACCGGCAGCGGCCGCTGGAGCACAACCGGCTCTGATCCACGCGGGCGAAAATCGGATCGC
>DATIOA010000196.1:0-3339 GCA_035473575.1 Rudaea sp.
CGATAGTCGCCGGGATTGTCGTTCGTGCCGAGCATCCAGATGAAGGGATCGTTCAGGCGCGTCTTGACGATGTTGAGGACGGGAATCGCCACGCGCGAGCCGGTGCCGGGACCGCGGTTGGATTGCTTGAGATCGGGACGGCCGGGTTCTTCGAGCCGTTGCAGAAGCCCGGCTTCGCCGGGCAGGCCGATCTCGGGAAAGACCGTGCCGATGTTGCGGCCGCCGCGCTCGAACACGCGGAAGATGTCGCCAGGCGGGGTGATTTCCCAGGCCGGCATGGGATAGACCTTGGGCAGGATGTCGTGCGCGGACGGATTGCCGTCCGGCACGGGTGGACTCGCCGTCGCCGCCGGTTGGCCGTCGAGGGTGTACGCCTCGCCGAGCACCGAGTGCTTGTAGGGCAGGATGCCGTTGTTGTACGCCGCCGCGCCCCAGAACATCGCGGCATTCGCCATCAGGCTTTTTTCGTTGGCCTGGATTTCGGGCAGGTGGCAGGCGCCGCAGGCCAGAGTGGCCGCGCGCAGGTCGCCGGGATTGACGAAACGCACGAACTCGGGCGATTCCTTCATCCACCAGGTATAGCTGCGTTGCGGATTGGCGCTGGTCTTCCAGTGTTCCGGATAGCGCGGCAGCACATGCGCCTTGTCCATCGATGCCTGATAGGCTGGCGACCAGTCGCGCTTGCCGTGTTGCGCGTCGGCGTCGTAGCTTTCGCCTGACGGGACCTGTACGGCCGCGTCGCCGCCGTGGCAGTCGGTGCAGCCGAGCACGACGCCGCCCGTCGGGTGCATGGTCTTGCGATCCGATTTCGTGTGGCAGGACACGCAGCCGCCGGATTTCGCGTCGGCCTGTTCCAGGGTCTGGAACGCGGGCGCGGGCGGCACTGCCGTGTAGTTGCGCATGACCGGCTGTTCTTCGTTGGCGAAGACGGCGATGGCCGGCAGCGACAGCGCAATGGCGAAGATGGCGACCCATTTGGCTTTGGTCATGGCAATGGCCTCAATAGGTCAGGATCACGTTTGCCAGCACCGAGTAGTACAGCGAATGGTCGGAGCTGAACAGGCTCTTGAATCCTGAGCCGGGACGCAACGCCGCACCGGACAGGCGCACGATCACGTTCTGGGTGAAGTACGGCCGCCACGTCCAAGCGACGGAGACATCCGTGCCGATGTTGCGGCCGATGTTCGCCTGCTGGCGCAGCGCTTCGAGCGTGGCCGTGTTGTCGAACCACAGTTCGTTGAGGTTGCCGGTCACGCGCGATTGCGGGGTGATATCGAAATCCGCGCCGATGCCGAGCAGGCGCAGGCCGGGATTGTCGAAATTCGATTGGCCGAGTGCGCTCGACGAGCGCAGATCCGCCAACATGCCGTTGGGCTGGCTCAGCGCCACGCCACCTCCGCCAATCAGCGGAATGCCCTGGCTGATCCAGTAGCTGGTGTCGGCGCCCGCAAAAATCGGATTCTCGTTTATCGCATCGAAACCGGTCGAGCGACGGTCGTGCGCATTCTTGTCGCCGCTGGCGTAGGCGGCGGAAACACGCGCACGAATCCAGTCGAAATCCCACGAGGCTTCGGCAGCGAGGAAGCCGGCGCGGATGCTGGTGGATGGCTCGACGAAGACGCCGTGGTTCTGGTGACCGAACACGCCATAGGCCGACACCGTCAGGTTCACGCGGCCGATATGGCCGTCGCCGTTGTAGCCCAGATAAGTGACGTCGTACTTGCGCGGCAACTGCAGGCCGATCGCGGCCGGGCGCTGGATGAAGCCGTTGGAGTCGTAGATCGTGCCGTCGGAATTGTGGTTGTAGACGAGGGTCGCCTGCGAGGTATAACCAAGCCACGGCCAGTCCTGCCGGTACAGGTTGGCGACGAGGATGTCGTCGTGGCGCGGCGATTTCGTCACGTCGTTGAGGCCGGAATTGAGATCTTTTTCCAGGCGTCGGAAATAGGCGAAGTTGTACTGCCAGCGGTTGTTGTCGCGGTTGCCGAACAGGCGGATGCCGGGTTGCGAATCCTGGAACAGGAAACCGCGGAAATCGGTCGAGAACGGCTGGATGCCGATGCGCAACGAATCGAAATCGTAGCGCGAGGAAACATCGCGCAGGTGCTTGTCGACCCACAGTTCCTGCACGCCGATAAAGCCGTCGTCGCGGTCGGTGCCCAGACGTGGGTCGATGTTCGCGGCGCGCGTCTCGCGCGTGTTGACGCGGTTGTAGTTGAACGCGAGCGTGGCCTTGTATTCGATGTCGGGCGGCTTGAACGTGGTGTCGCCTTCGTAATAATCCACGCTGGCGATGAAGTTCTGCACCAGCAGCAGTTGGTTGATTCCGCCGAACACGCCTTGTTCGCCCGGATTGCCGGTGTTCTGCGGCGCAACCGGTGTCGGCACGCTGCGCGGTTCGATGAAGGTGTCGGAAATGCCGGTGAGGACGAGGAAATGGTTCTTGCCGTCGATGGGCTTGTCGCCTTTCCAGAGGTTCTGGTTGTACGGGTCGTACCAGGGGAACTTGAAGCCCAGCGCTTCCATGATGCGCCAGCGGTCGGGCACCGGGATGAAGGCGCCGGCCTGGTCGACCGGTGCGGGCGGGATGCCGTTCGGATTGACGACCTTGAACTCCGGCGGCGCCTCGTAGGGATGGCCGGGACGCCGGCGCGGGATTTCCGACTGGCTCGGATCGTAGGTCGGCGCGGGCAGCACGCCGAACAATTCCAGCAGATGCGGAACAGTGCTCGCATCCTGCGCGCGGATTTGTGGACTTGTGGAAAATGCGGCAAACCCGCAAAGCAGGGCAGCGGTGAGGGTGGGGCGATGGCGAGGATGCGCGTTCATGTCATTTCCCATCGCAGACGTTGTCGGCGTTGCTGTCGAGGAATGGCGACTGCGGGCATTGCACGTAGCGCAGGTGCACGCCCTGCGGCGCGAGCTGATCCGCGCGCATCGCCGGCGGTGCGTTGGCGATCGTGCCGTTCAGTGCCACGCCGGCGTTGTACAGGCCGAGGAAGCTGACCATGTCGTCCTGGTCGACGCCGTCGCCGGAAACGCCGAGACCGCCGACCAGGGTGCTGCCGCGATAGATCGGCACGCTGCCGGGAAAAACCTGGATGCCGTTGGGCAGGTGCGGACTGGCCGTGCAGTATTGGGTCGCTGCCGGCACATTGTCGGCGCTGACCGCAAAACCCTGCGCGCTCAGGTAACCGACCAGGTTGAGCGCGACCGCGTTGTAGACGAGGTCCAATTGCAGGCCTTCCTGGAATGGACTCCACTGCGCCAGCGGGTGGCTGAACGGACCATTCGGGTTGCCGTCGACGCCATCCGGGAAGAACGGCCGCGACATGTTGC
>DATIOA010000197.1:0-7353 GCA_035473575.1 Rudaea sp.
CGGATATCTGGCGCGCCGCGCCACCCGCCGCGATCGTCGTGCCGATCTACAATTCGCCGCAATGCGTGCAACGCTGCATCGCGGCGCTGCTGCGGCACACGCATCCGGCGCGGCGCAAAATCCTGATCGACGATGCGAGCACCGATCCGGCCATCGACGAAATCCTGCGCGCATTCGCGCGGCGCCCGGATATCCTGATCCGGCGCAACGAACGCAATCTCGGCTATACCGCGAGCTGCAACCTCGGCATCGAGTTGGCCGGCAAGGCGGACGTGGTGTTGCTCAATGCCGATACGCAAGTCGGCCCGCGCTGGCTCGAACGCCTGCGCCTGACCGCGTATGCGGACGCAGGCATCGGCACCGTCACTGCGGTTTCCGACAACGCGGGCGCGTTCAGCGTGCCCGAGCTGGAAAAGTTTTGTCCGATTCCCGAACGCTGGACGCTGGAACAGGCCCAGCGCGCCTTGTTGCAACAATGTGGCGGTTGCCTACCGCAGTTGCCGACCGGAAATGGCTTCTGCATGTACGTCAAGCGCGAGGTCTTCGATCGCGTCGGTGCGCTGGATGTCGCGGCATTTCCGTCCGGTTACGGCGAGGAAAACGACCTGTGCCAGCGCGCCGAGCAGGCAGGATTCCGCCACGTCATCGCCGGCGACGTCTTCGTGCAACACGAGCGCAGCGCGAGTTTCGGCGAAGAGCGCCGCGCCACGCTCGGCGCGCAGGGCATGGCCGTATTGCGCAAGCGTTATCCCGACTACGAAGCGCAAGTCGGCGCGACGCTGTGGAGTTTCGAGCGCCGCGTGCTCGACTGGCGCGTGCGCCGCCTGTATGCCGGAACGGACGGGCATTACGCCACGCATCCGCCGCGGCCGCGCGTGGCGCTGGTCGATGCGGATTCCGTGCTCGCGGACGCCGCCGTGGAATGCCTGCGTCCCGATGCGGATGATCCGATCGCGCTGCGCGCCTGGCTGGTGCGTCACGCCATCGAGGCGGTGCGGACGGAAAATCCGCTCGTGGCACGCGCCGCCGCGAGCGTGGCCGTGCCGACATTCGACGCCGGCGGGATCGCGCGTTGGGTTGCCAATGGCGGCGCGCTTGCCTAGCATGCGGCGTTTGCCGTTCGGTTTCGCCTGATGTCCATTCCCTCCAACTTCGCCGCGCGCGCGCAGCGCGTCATCCTCGGTGCGTTTCTGCTGGCTCCGCTGGCGGCGTTCGCCTGCGCCGGGCGCGTCCACATTGAGGTGAAGGATTCCGGCGTTTACGCACTCGACTACGCCGCAATCATCACTGCGCAGCCGGGGCTGGCAGATTGCCGCGCGGACGAACTGGCGTTGTGGCACCGTGACGATGAAGTGCCGATCCGCGTCATCGGCGCGAAAGACGGTCGTTTCGCCCAGGGTGCGAGCATCCAGTGGCTGGGGCAGATGCTGCACGGTCCGGAAAGCTGGTTCGAACAATATTCCAACGTCAACGTTTACCAACTTGGCGCTTCTGCCGGTGCGCACGCGCGCCTGAAGGAATTGCAGGCTCCCCAATCCGGCAGGGTGGCTTCGTTACAGCGGCGTCTGCATTTCGAGCGCGAGAACCTGATGATCCGCCTCGGCAGCGACCAGATGAAGCCGGGCGAAGAACCGGATTTTTGGCAATGGGCCAAGCTCACGCCGATCGACCCCAAGCCGTTCGAGTACGACTTCGACCTGGCCGATCTCGACTCTCGTGCGGCGCGCGCGACCCTGCGCCTGGATTTGCGCGGCGTGTCGACCATCGGCGTGCAACCCAATCCGGCTCTGCATCTTCCCGACCATGCGCTTGAGGTGCGTCTGAACGGAAAGCTGGTGCGGACCTTGACCTGGGATGGCCGTGAGGAGATCCGGCGCGATCTCACGGTGCCCGCGGGATTGTTGCGCGAAAAGGAAAACCGTTTGCAATTGGCGGTGCCGCGGCGCGCGTTGCCGGGCAATCCCGATGGCTTTATCGTCGATGTCGTCATGTTCAACTGGATGGAGGCCGACTACGCGATTCGCGGCGATCTGGCCAAGGACGCCGCCGCGTTTTCCAGCGTGGGCGATGGCGCCATCGAGTTTTCGTTCGCGGGCCCCGGTACACCGGAATTGTTCGGCAGCGACGGCAGCGTGCGCATGACCGCCGCATTGGGCAAGGGCCGCTACCGCGCAGCCAGGACGCCGGAAAACGTGGATTTGTATACCGCACTCGGCGGTGTCGGTCGCGTACCCGCCGTGGTGCGTGCCGTCGCGAGCGTGGATTTGCGCCATGCCGAACCCGGCTACGATTACCTGATCGTCGCGTATCCGTCGTTGCTGGCCGGAATACGGCCGCTGGCCGATTACCATCGCAAGCAGGGGCTGCGCGTTGACGCAGTCGACGTCGATGACGTTTACGATGCCTTCAATGGCGGCATTCCGCATCCGTCGGCGATCCGCGACTTTGTCGCTTGGGGCCGCGAGCATTGGTCCGTGAAGCCGCAATTCCTGCTGCTCGTGGGCGATGCAAGCAGCGCCATCCACCATGATCAGCGCGATGGCGCGCTGAGCGGTGCCTCGTACCAGCTTTCGCCGCAACCGACCGCCGGTGAGGTGCTCGGCGGGCAGGGCTTCGCTGGCATGACGACCTACGGTTATGCCGCCGGCGTTCCGCGCTCGCGCAATCTCGTTCCCACCTGGCAATTCCCCACTGCCGAGGGTCAGGGCGCCAGCGATAACGCCTATGCGGATCCGGCGCCCGGCGATTTCCATCCGCGCGTGGCGGTTGGCCGACTTCCCGTCGTCAACGAAGCGGAACTCAAGTCGGTCGTGGACAAAATCGTTGCCTACCGGACGCGGCCCGCACAGGGCGCATGGCGCCGCGATGTGACCTTCATCAGCACCAGCGAGGTTGCCTCGTTCAAGCAGGAATCCGACAAGCTGGCGGCGGAACTCAATGCCAAGGGTTTCGTGTCCCGCAGCATCTATACCGATTTTAACGACAAGAACAAGGAACACTACGAACAGGCGCGCACGACATTGCGCGAAAATCTCGACCGCGGCAACCTGCTCGTGCATTTCCTCGGTCATGGCGGCTCGTACATCTGGCGGGTCGGGCCGATGGGCGATCTGTTCTCGCTCGACGATGTCAGCGACTTGACCAATGCCGGGCGTTATCCCATGGTCCTGGCGATGACGTGTTTCTCCGCGCCGTTCGACAACCCCAGCGACGATTCCATCGGCGTGCGTTTCCTGCGCGTGGCCGACAAGGGCGCAGTCGCGGTGTTTGCGGCGTCCTGGAAGAATTCGCCGAATCCGCAATACTCGAAGTGGCTGATCGACGAATTGCTCAAGCCCGGCAAGCGCATCGGCAGCGCGATCGTGGCGGCCAAGGCGAAGATTACCGACCGCGATTTCGTGGAGACCTACAATCTGCTCGGCGATCCGGCGCTGATCCTGGATCGGCCGCAGGGCCAATTGCAGGTGTCCGTGGCACGTTCGCGCTGGCGCACGCAGGTGCTGGTGCGCGTGCCCGCATCGGATTTTGGCGGCGACGTGAACGTCGATTGGATCGACAAGGATGGCGGCATCGTTGCGTCGCGGCACTATCAGGCGCGCGACCGCCAGTTCGCGCTCGACCTGGTACCGGGTGCCGTACTCGCCAGCATCTACGTCGCCGATGGTCGCAATGGCTTCACCGCTGCGGGCAGCGTCAGCTTGTTGCCGCCGCCTGCGCCCAAGCCGAAAGCGCAGCCTCGCCAGGCGATGGCGAACGTTCCCCTGCGCCCGCGCACGCCGCGCACCCCCGACACGATTTCGCGGCTCGGCTTCGAAACCGAAGACGTCGCCCACTGAGCATGTCCGCGCGCCGATATCATCGCGTCTTCGTCATTGGCGCCTACCTGCCCAACGGCGGTACGCGCATGGCGTACGCGCTGGGCTGCATTTTGGAACGCGATTTCGGCATTCCCGCAATCGCCGTGCAAGTCGCCGATGAAACTCCCGCGCACGGCATCCACGCGTACGACCTCGCCATGCCGCAGGTGACGCTGGCGCAGATGGAACGGGAAATCCGTGCCGACGACATCCTCGTCGTCAATCCGAGCTTTTCCCCGCACCAGTTCGGCATGCGCTTGCTGGGATTCAAGCTGTGCTACGTGCAAGGCTTCAGCACCTACGCATTACTGGACTTGCGTTTCGATCACTATGTCGCCGCCAGCGATTTCGTCGCCGGATTTTTGCGCAATACATATTCGTTGCAGACGCGCGTGATTACGCCGTACATCGATCTCGAGCGCATGCCTGCCGCGCAGGCATGGGCAGATCGTCCTGCCAATCGCGTGTTGCCGTATCGAAAGGGACTGCCCGAAATCTGGAATGCATCGTTCGCGCGTTTGCGCGAGGTCGTGAATGCCCGCGCCCCGGAAATCGAATTCGCCGAGCCGCTGGAAGGCGGTGGCCTGGCCCAGCCCGAATTGCTGGCACGGCTGGGCGCCGTGCGCCACATGCTCACGCTGTCGGCGGCCGAGGGATTCGGCCTCGTGCCGCTCGAGGCGATGGCGACGGGCACCCTCGTCATCGGCTACGACGGGTTCGGCGGACGGCACTACATGCGCCCGGGCGAGAACTGCCTGGTGGCGCCGTATCCACGCATCGAGCAGGTCGCCGAAGACCTGATCGCGGCGCTGCGCGATCCGGCGCGCAGCGCGCAGATCGCGCAGCGCGGCCGCGCCACCGCGGCCGCCTACTCGCACGCGGCATTCCGGCGCGCGTGGATCGAGGAGTTGCGCGGCGCCTTGCGCATCGACCCGACGTGCGCAACCTGATCCTGACCGGCATGCCACGCGCCGGCACGACGCTGGCGTGCGCGCTCATCGACAGCCTCGACGATGCGGTTTGCCTGAGCGAACCGGATTGGCAGGACGCCTGGCCGCGCGAAACCAATGATGCGCGCGCCTTCGCCGCGCGTGTACACGCGGATTTCGATCGTGTGCGCGCGCGGCTCGCCGCGGGCGGCGACGTCATGGACCGGCGCGGACCCGGCGGCGAGGCCGTCACCAACTATTTCCCGCGCGCGGCCGATGGCCAGCGCGCGCCGGCGCACGCGTTGCAGGCGTTCCGCCGTCCGTGCCTGGGTGCGGATTTCCTGCTCGGCATGAAGCACAACGCGCATTACACCTGCGCTCTGAGCGAGCTTTCCAGTGGCGAGGGATTCGACGCGATCGCCATCGTGCGCGATCCGCTGGCGACGCTTCGCTCGTGGCGCTCGGCCCGTGATCTGCCGATCAGCCAGGGACGCCTGCCCGCGGCGGAGCGATTGTGGCCCGAACTGGCGCGCCTGGCCGACGTGGACGACATCCTGCTGCGCCAAGTCGGCATCTACCGCCTGTTTTGCGAACGCTACCTTGCATTGGCCGATCGCGTACGCGTGTTGCGCTACGAGGACATGTCGCGCGATCCGGGGACGCTCGCGCGTTGCTGCGGCCGGGCATTCGTCCGTGTTGTGGCGCTGGCGCCCACGCCGCCGGTGGAGGACGAAGAGACGGCGCTGATACTGGCGCGCCTGCGCGAGCACTGCGCGATCGCCTGCCGGTTATATCCAGAGTTGGGGGACGGCTGAGGGCGTGTTGCGAAAGTCCGCGATGCCGGAATTCGCGCGGGCGTCTGCCGCGCGGCGTTATTTCATCACGCCCGGCAGCAACGACTGCCAGCGCGTGGGTTCGGCTTTCTTGTGCATCGTGCTGCCGGAGTGCGCCGGAGCGTGCTGCCCGGGCGGATGCGCGGTATCGGGCTGCTGACGCGCAGTGCGCCGCGCCGCGGGTTCGGGCGTGGCCAGCGGCTCGCGCACGGCGTCGTCGTCGATAGCATCGGCTGGATCGGAGACCGACGCGCTGCCACCGCTGCTGGCCGCGGGCGAGGCGACCGCATTGGCGGCCAACAGGTTGCCGTCGCCGCCCACGGACATCGGATCGGCAAATGCGGCAAGCGGCGTTGCGCCCAGAACCAGGGCGGTGAAGACGAATGGCTTGATCATGATCGGATCCCCGAACCAGCGGAATGTCACGCAGGCGAGCGCGCATCCTCGCACGTTCCGGTACGTGCCGCCAGTGACACACGTCACCCGGATTCGTGCGTTCGTTAGCCAGCCGTTAAACTGCACGGATGAGCATCCAGCCCGACCAGTTGCTGCGCGCATTGCGCACCGATCGCGCCGTTTCCGGCAGCGAGCTGGCGGCGCGGCTGGGAGTGACGCGCGCGGCGGTGTGGAAGCAGATTCGCGGTTTGCGCGCGCTGGGCGCGCCGGTCGACGCCGTAGTCGGGCTGGGTTACCGGCTGCGCTGGCCGTGCGAGGCGCTGGATGCCGACGCGATCCGCGCGCTGCTCGATCCGACGCTGCGCCGCCGGCTGCGCAACATCGCCGTGCATTGGCAGGTCGATTCCACGAATACCGAATTGCTGCGCAATGCGACTGCGGGCGCGCGCGATCTGTGGGTGTGCCTCGCCGAGACGCAGAGCGCCGGGCGCGGCCGCCGTGGGCGCACCTGGATTTCACCGCTCGGCGCGAATGTGTATTTTTCCCTGCTCAAGCGTTTCGACGGCGGCATGGGCACGTTGTCCGGATTGAGCCTGGCCGCCGGCGTCGCCCTCGCGCAGGCGCTGGAGGATTGCGGCGCCGCCGGCATCGGCCTGAAGTGGCCGAACGACGTGGTCGTGGATGGCCGCAAGCTGGCTGGAATCCTGGTCGAGGCGGGCGGCGAATTCCTGGGCCCGTGTTTCGCCGTGATCGGCATCGGCATCAATCTGCGCCTGCCCGATGACGTGGATACCGGCCAGCCGGCGACGGATCTCGCGCGCGTTTGTGCCGTGGCGATGCCGTCGCGCCATCGCGTCGTCGCACGCATGGCAACGCGTCTTGTCGATGCGCTCGATCGTTTCTCGGCCGATGGATTTTCCGTGTTTGCGAAAGCGTACGCGGCGCGCGATGCGCTCGCCGGCAAGCGGGTACGCGTGCAATCGGCGCAGGGCGTGCGCGATGGCGTCGCCGACGGCGTGGATGCGCGCGGTGCGCTGCGCGTGCGGCATGGCTCGACCGTGATCGTCTACGACAGCGCCGACGTGTCGGTGCGCGCGGCATGAAACTGCTGATCGACGCCGGCAATTCGCGCCTGAAATGGGCGTGGTGGGACGGCGTGGTGTTGGATGGCGTGTCCGCGGCGCCGAATGCCGGAATGGATTTTTCCGCATTGTGGAAAAATGGACAAAAGGCGGACTCGGTCTGGATCGCCTCGGTGGCGTCCGTTGCGGCGAACGCGGCGCTGGCGGCCGCGCTGCGCGATCGTTTCGGCGTCGAACCTGTTTTCGCCGCAACGCG
>DATIOA010000198.1:0-7633 GCA_035473575.1 Rudaea sp.
CCGCGAGATGCGGTTGCTTGCCTATCTGTCGCAACCGGCATCCGGCCGCCGCTGACATTTGCCTGGACGGACGACACGCCACCTCGGAACGCGCTGGCAAGGGCACCTACGCACAGCAGCACCACAAACGGAAACGGGTGCAGATAGCGAAACGAAACGATATGCGCGAACAGTGTCTGTGCGCAGACCATGCCGGCTCCAGTCGCCGCAAGCAAGAGAGCCGCGGAGCGCGCCCTTTGCCACTGCACCGCGAGCATGGCGATCGCCAAAGGAAGCAATCCGAAATAGCAGGCCGTCAACCACAGTGTACTGACCTTGAAGTAGCGCGCGATCGGATTGGTTTCGGCCGCAAGTACGCTCGCATCGTAATTGCAGCAGCGCCGCAGCTTTTCCGTAAGATCGGCGCCTGCCGGGCGCGACCCCACATCGTCCGCGATGCGTGCGGCGACAACCGCCGGATCGAAGTAATCCTTCACAGTGGACCACGACAACCACAGCAGACCGGATGGGTCGCCACGCAACGCGTAACTCGACAACTTGCGCGCGGCACGATTGCCGAAACCATTTCCCGCTTCGCGCACGAGCGCAATAAGACCGTTGGGCTCCCAAACCTGTGCCTCTCGCATGCGCGGATCGCGCAGATCAGGGCCAACATGGTCAAGCAAATCCGCCGGCAGTCCCGCACGTACTACTTCCTCGCGCGTCACTAGAGGTGCAACCAGCCCCAGGCGAAAGTAACCGGTGTCGGCGATGTAGTCGGCGCGGGGAGTCCCGCTGATCCATGCGTACCAATGGCGGTATCCGTCGTGCAATGCCGCGGTCGCCACAAGTGCAACTGCCAAATGCACAACGAATTTGCGCGCCGGCACGCGAGGCGCAGCGCCGACGGCGCCAGCAAGCACTGGAAGCACGGCGAAGCCAAGTACGACGGGCAAATCGCTTAACCGAAATGCCACGGCGAGAATTCCCGCAGCCGCCCACAGAATCGGCCACAGCCAATGCGGTCGCCGAAGATAGGCGAATCCCGCCGCAAACATGGCCACTAGCGACAACGTCCCTGCACTTTCCGCCATTACCATGCGCTCGTAGAATAATTGCCCCGGCTCGACGGCGAGCAACACCGCCAATGCCACCGCCAATTGCATCGGGGTTTCGAAATTCGCCCGCAGAATCGCGAATAGAAGTACAGCCGCGATCGCGCCAAACAGGCTCTGAACCAGCACCAACACGAACATGGAATGAGCCGTCAGCGCCGTCGCCCGGAACAACTGTCCATAGAGGTACGACCGATCCGGAGGAACCCAGCCGGTCAGCGCGGAATGGATGTAGCTTGCCGAATCGCCGAAAAATAGGCGAACGGTCGGATCGAATCCGAGCAAGGCGAGCTTCACCACGAGAATTGAGGAGAACAGCGTTAGCACAGGATGCGCGCGAAGCGCTTGTGAAACCGTCATCGATTCGCATCTCCGCCCGATCGTCTAACGCGCAGTTTACAGGCATGGTGGGGAAATCCGTGATAGCGTCGACTTACGGCTGCGACAATCCAGACGCTTCGATCCACCCCACGCATCACATCGCAACGTCGACTGCACTCGACCCGGATACTCATCGCACAGCGCGTCGGCCCGACCAGCGCACGGTAAAGCCATGCAATCACGCATTCATGCCGCTCAGATATCTTGGTCCAGGTCCACCCGCAGTTTCGTGCTGATCGCATTCGTGCTTTCGTTGCCACTGGTGTTCAACCCCGGCTATTTCAGCCACGACGAGTTGCAATGGCTGGCATTCGCCGACAAACCCTCGCTCGACGATGTCCCATGGAGCGCCTGGTTCGACTTCAGCCCGTTCCAATACCGGCCTCTGACGTTCAACCTTTGGCTGCTGCTTTCGCATTTCATCGGCTACCAGCCGATCGCGGTGCATCTGGTTCGCGTGCTGTTCGGACTCGCGGCAGCGTGGCTGCTGCGTTCGGTTCTGCTTCAATTCGGTGTCGCGCCACGACGCGCGACGCTGGCGTGCTGGATCTGGCTGCTGACGCCGTACACGGTCTACACCCACGGCTGGGTGGGCACGTTCGGTGACTCGCTGTGTCTGGTTTTCATGTTGCTCGCATTGCGCCATGCGCTGATGCTGCCGCACACGGATAGCTGGAAATCGATCATCGGCAACGCGCTGCCCACCGCCGCGTTGACCGCACTCGCGCTCATGAGCAAGGAATCGGCTGTCGTGTTTCCAGCCGTCATGTTGATCGCCGCTTTGCGTCGCCGCGACCGCGCTGGAGTTGCCGCGTTCGCCACTTCGGCCGTAATCGTGCTGATATATATGGCCCTGCGGTCGCAGACCATCCTGTATCCGCACGACGCGACAAACGGATACCACTGGAGCCTCGCCAACATTCCCGCGCGACTTGCCGAGTACGCGGTGTTCCCATTCCTGATTGGCCATTTCGAAGTCATTGCCAGCCGAACGCATCTGACGAACTGGCCGGCCCTGCTCGGTCTTGGCATCGTCATGGCGGCATCGCTCGGCGCGGGCTGGCGGCGTGGACTGATTTTCTGGATCGGCTGGATCGCCGCGCTCGGGCCGGTGCTGATTCTCGACGACGCCTACAACCAATACGCGTATCTGGCCGGCGCGTGGGCATGCGCATTCCTGGCTTGGACATGGCCGAGGATTCGCACGACATTGCGCCTGCTCATGGTCCTGCCAATCGCGATGCTGTTGATTCACGGCGTGCAGCAAATCCGCGACATTCGTCAGATCGGGATGATTCAACAGAATCTCTATGCCGATTTACCGGGAATCCTCGCCAACGCGACGCGGCCGATCGCGATCCAGGCGGAACGCAGCAACGATGATTTCATCTTGCAGCGCCTGCTTACGGACATCCCAAGCTACCAACGCGTACTCATCGGCGAGCGCGTACGTTTCATCGCACATGCGATGCAAGGCAGCCAAACGGATTATCGAATGTCGCGCAATGGCCACCTCGTCCACACCGGACCGGATTCCGCACGCTGACGTGAATTCCGCAGACGGCGCACGGTGCGCCTGTGGCACAATCCGCGCTCGCAATACGTGCCTCATCGATCCGCTTTGGAGGTTTGCATGTCCGCACCCGCAATCATCGACTTGGAACAGTATCTAAAGCTGTTTCAGGCGCATGGCGGCACCGACGAACCCTACCTGCGTCACCACTTCCGGCGTTTTGCCGATACCAAGCAACGCTTCCTCTCGCACTGGGACCGCAATCGCGGCAATCGCCTTCTAGATATCGGGGCGCATTGGCTGCATCAGGCGCTGCTCTATGCGATCGACGGTTTCGAAGTCACGGCACTGGACTTGCCGATCACGTTCGAGTTGGCGAACGTGCGCAGTCTCGCGCAGGCGCACTCCATAATCCTGTTGCCGAATCCGGATCTGGCTAGGCCCGCCGCGCTGGCATCGATCCCAGACAACACCTTCGATGTCGTCTTGTTCACCGAAATCATCGAGCACATCACTTTCAATCCGGTGGCCATGTGGCGGGAAATCTACCGCGTGATGAAGCCCGGCGCGCGCCTCGTCGTCACGACGCCGAACTACTACGCCTTGCGTGGCCGCACCTGGCATTGGAGGCGTTTTTTCAAACGCTTCGGCGGCGGAGTCGACGTGCTCGACATCCTGTCGCGACATACCTACGCGCACCACTGGAAGGAGTATTCGCTGCGCGAACTGATCTATTATTTTTGCGTGCTGTCGCCGGATTTCCTGTGCGTGAATGCGGCGCATGTCGAGGAATACAGTCGCGACTATCTGCCCGTATCAAGTACGCGTTTCGCTCGCGCACTGGAACATGCGGTGTCGATCCTGCGTCCCGACGTCTACCTCGAGGTTGAACTCGTGCGCAAGGACAAAGGTATCGTCGTGGAGCCTCACTGGTAGGCGCTCGCCCGCATCGCCATGCCGACGTTCTACGACAGTGCGTTCTGCTCTTCCAGCGTCAACGCCACCTTGTCGCGCCGGTACATCGACAGTCCTTTTCCAGCGCGGATTGTACCGGCGCCACGCCCTGGATACCCGGTCGATTGATGCGTAGTAGTATTGCGCGTGCCGAAGCAGATTCGGCACTGACAGCACCGGTCCTGACCACTTGACCGCACGCCACTGGGGAACGGCGGCGTCATCACAGCGACGGGTCCGTGCATGGGGATACAACTTCGTGGAGATCATCCATATGCAATGCACATTGCTCGGCGCCGCGCTTCGTGGCGCTCTGGTTCTGGTCACGCCCTGCGTGGCAATCGCCGCGCCTGCGACATCCGCCGAAAAAGCCTCGACCGCAGCGAAACCCGCTGCGCCTGCACAAGGGCAGGTGCGCGCCTATATCGATCCGGAAACGGGACAATTGGTCGATCATCCGGTTACGGAGGAACAAAAGCGGGCCGCACAGCAAGGCATGAAGGCGCCGGGCGCGAGCGTCGTGCAGACCTTTCATCGCGCCGACGGTTCGATTGAGGTCGTGCTCAATGGCGCGGCGGACTCGGAACTGATCGCCACTGTCGGCAAGGACGGCAAGGTAAAAGTGGAGTGTACCGACAACTCGCACAAGCTCCCCTTGCAGGAGATGAAGCCGCAGGCGGAGGCGCCCGATGAACGCTGATTTCCGCACCTTCTGCGCGATCGCCTTGGTCGCTGCCTGTGGTTTGACTGGCACACGCGCGCAGGCAAGCGCCACCTTCGTCATCAGCAACGCCAATGGCGCTGGCGTAGGTTTCAACGATCCGGCCACACCCAACGCCGCGGCCGGTTGCAATGTCGGCGAAACGCTTGGCCAATGCCGGTTGCGTGTGTTCACCGTTGCCGCCAATCAATGGGGCCAGTTGCTCGATTCGACGGTGACGATCACCGTGTCCGGCCAGATGATCTCGCAGACGTGCAGCGGCACGTCGGCTGTCCTCGGGTCGGCGGGGCCGGCCACGGTGCATGCCAACTTCGTCAATGCACCGCGCAGCGGCACGTTTTATGTGCAGGCGGAAGCGAATTCGCGGGCCGGTTCGGACCTGTCGGTAAATCCCGACATCAACGCGAATTTCAATGTCGACATCGACAACGGAACCTGCCTGACCGGCACACCGGGGTGGTGGTACGGCACAGACCCGGCTGTCGCGATTCCCAGCGGTCGCGTTCCGCTGTTGCCGGTGGTATTCCATGAACTCGGCCACGGCCTGGGTTTTGTATCGCTGTACAACAACGATGGCACGCCCATCTCGGTGGCGGCGACTCCCATCTGGGGCTATTACCTGTACGACACCTCCACCAGCAAGTTGTGGAAAAACATGAGCAATGCCGAGCGCCTGGCGTCCACGACCAACGATCCGAATCTGGTCTGGACCGGGCCGCGCACCAGCAAGCAATCGACCAAGTTCCTGGGCAAGCCTGCGGCGCTGATCATCAACAGCCCGGCCGGCATCGCCGGCACCACGACCAACGTGCAGACCGCAGGGTTTGGCCCCACCGTTTACCAGTCACCGGTGACGGCAAGCGTGGTGCTTGCCGTCGATGGCACGGCACCGGTGAACGATGCCTGCGAAGCCCTGACCAACGGGGCTGCGATAAGCGGCAACATCGCCCTGGTCGATCGCGGCACCTGCAATTTCACGGTCAAGGTGAAAAACGCCCAGAATGTCGGCGCCATAGGCGTGATCGTGGCGAACAACACCACCGGCTTGCCGGGCATGGGCGGCAGCGATGCCACGATCACGATTCCATCGCTCGGCATAACCCAGGCATTGGGCACGTCGATCAAGGCAAATCTGGCGGGCGGAGTCAACGCCACGATTGGCGTGGATGCGAGCGCGGGCTTGTCCGGCACCAACTCGGGTTGCGTGCGACTGTTCGCCCCCAACCCGGTGCAACCCGGTTCGTCGGTATCGCACTTCACCTCTGACGCCTTTCCGAACCTGCTGATGGAGCCAGCCCTGAACACGAGCATCTTCAACAAGGTCGACCTGACCCTGCCGCTGTTCCAGGACATCGATTGGAAAACCCAGCCCGAAGACATCCTGTTCATCGACGGCTTCGACCCGAGTCCCTGCGCTTTCGTGCAACCCTGACGCAAATCAGATGCCTTTGCTTCCCCTGCGCAAGCGGGGGAAGCCCCGCGTAGCGGTGAAGGGGGCGCTCTTGCCTTACCGCACCCGCTGCTCCGCCAGCGTCAACGCCACCTTGTCGCGCAGATAAACTGGTAGCGCCTGTTCCGGCGGCACGCCCAATCCGGCGGCAAATCGCGGCGCGGCAAGGCGCGCGACAGCGCGTGCCTGCGGGAAGCGTGTGCCGTCGGCGAACACGGGCAGTGCGGGAAGACGCGCAGCCAGCGCATCGCGATACGCATCCCAGCCGCTGCCGACGATGCACCATTGTATACTTTGCGGCAAAGTCAACGCATTCGCCTGTCCGACGGTTTCCTCACCGATCGCTTCGACGAGGCCATCCGCACCGCGGCGGAACGCACCGGCATAGACCTCGCCCATGCGCGCGTCGATCACGGCGAGAATCGTCGCGCCGGCATCGGGCGCATCCTGCGCCAGCGCGGCGAGTGAGGAAACCGGTACGACGGGAATATCCAGTGCCAGTGCCAGGCCCTGCGCGACAGCAATCGCAAGACGCACGCCGGTGAACGCGCCGGGTCCGCGGCCGACAGCAATCCCATCGATTTGCGAGCGCGCAAGGCCAGCTTCGGCCAGCAGTGATTCGATCATCGGCAATATCAATTCCGCATGCCGGCGCGGCGCGATCTCGCTGCGTTCGATCAACGCATCGCCGTGCAGCAGCGCGGCCGAGCAGCTTTCCGTGGCGGTTTCGATGGCGAGGATGTTCGGCATGGCGGCATCGTAGCAGAGCCGATCAGATCAATTGCGGCGGATTGGATCGGTATGCCGTCAGCAGACTTGCCAAAATTTCCGTGTCGACTTCGAACCTGCAATCGTCGATTGCCGCGATCGCGCGTACCGGCGTGTTGGCATTGCTGAAGAAGGCGGCGCGGAACATCGCGAGTTCGCCAAGATGCACGGGACGCGTGCGGCTGCGCAGGCCCTGGCTCGCCAGCCCCGCATCGACCAGGCGCATGCCGACGCCGTCGAGTTGCGGCGCCTGTGGCCACACGACCGCGCCATCGCAATTGACGAATCCGATGTTCCAGATCGAGCCTTCGCTGATGCGGCCATTGGCGTCGACGAACAACGCGTCGTCGAATCCGGCTTGTCGGGCCAAGCGCCGGTGATGGAACAGGCCGAACGTGCCGACGTGCTTGATCGACGGCGCCTCGCGTGCGTAGACGAAGGACTTGACCCGCAGCGGCTGAGTCGCCGGAACCGGAGCGGAACTCGCGCCGACGAGGACATCGACATCCATCGTCCGTTCCATGTGTTCGCGGTCGAGAGAGTGCGCGAACACGTTGACGCGCAGCGACCACGCGCCCGTCGCGCCAGATATCACATGACGCAAATATCCGCGCACGCGTTCGCGGTCGAGTTCGCTGCCGAACAGTTCGCGCGTGGCCGCTTGCAGGCGGTCCAGATGCAGGTCCAGCCCGCGCACGCAACCATCTTCGACGCGCAGCGCGGTGAAGTGGCCGTAGTTCGTTTGCACGAGA
>DATIOA010000199.1:0-2976 GCA_035473575.1 Rudaea sp.
TGCCCTCTACCGCACGCGAAACCAGGGTGTTCTTCGCCACCTTGACGAAGACCTGGGATTCACGCGCCTTCTTGCGCAGCTGCGTGAGCTGCTCCACGGTTAGACCCGCGTACTCGGCGGCGACCAACGAGTGCGCCTTGGCGGCCACATTCGCCAGTTCGGCAACGACGACTTTCTTTTGCTCAAGATTGAGTGCCATTGCTTTACCTTCCGAAGGAATCGCGGCGCTCCTGCGCCAAAGATTCCAGAATTCCACGAATCCGATGTCCTTCAGGATTCGCTGGCATCCTGCGATGCCGAACTGGTGGCCTTCAGGAAAATCCTGTCGGGCTTCACCATCTGCGCAGGTTGTCTTCCGTCTCGATTAAGACCTTGTGCCGCCCGCTGTCCGCTCCGTGCGTTGCGAGTGCATCCTTGCCACGACACGCAGTCACCTGCGGTCTTTGACGGCGCCCGCCTTGCGACGGGTGCCCTCAAAATTTTTATTGTGTTACAACGCCAGCGAGGATTGATCCACGTTGACGCCCAGACCCATCGTGCTCGACAGCGACACCTTCTGCACGAACACGCCTTTGGACGAAGCCGGCTTGGACTTCATCAGGTCGGCGAGCAGCGCATGCAGGTTGTCCTTGAGCGCGTCGAGCTCGAAATTCGCCTTGCCGATCGAGCAATGCACGATGCCGGCCTTGTCGTTGCGGTACTTGACCTGGCCCGCCTTCGCATTCTTGATCGCGGTGACGACGTCGGCCGTGACCGAGCCATCCTTCGGGTTCGGCATCAGGCCGCGCGGACCGAGCAACTGGCCCAATTTACCGACGACGCGCATCGCGTCCGGCGTCGCGATGATGCGACCGTAGCTCAGATCGCCGCCCTGCATCTTCTCGGCGAGGTCGTCCATGCCGACCGCGTCGGCGCCGGCGGCCTTGGCTGCTTCGGCCTTCTCGCCGGCCGGACAGAACACCGCCACGCGCACCGTCTTGCCGGTACCGTGCGGCAGCAGGGTCGAGCCGCGCACGCCCTGGTCCGACTTCTTCGCATCGATGCCGAGGCGGATCGCAACGTCCACCGATTCCACGAACTTGGTCTTGGCGTTGTCCTTGACGATTTTCAAGGCTTCATCGACGCCGTACAACTTGCCCAGCTGGGTCTTGTCCTGCATGGCTTTGAAGCGTTTGGTAATTTTCATGGTCAGATCTCCGTCACCAGGCCCATGCTGCGTGCGCTGCCGGCGATCGTGCGCACGGCGGCGTCCAAATCGGCGGCGGTCAGATCCGGCGCCTTCGCCTTGGCGATCTCCTCGAGCTGCTTGCGCGAGACCTTGCCCACCTTCTCGGTGTTCGGACGCTTGCTGCCCGATTCGATGCCCGCGGCCTTCTTCAGCAGGATCGTCGCCGGCGGCGTCTTCATGATGAAGGTGAAGGTGCGGTCCGAATACGCGGTGATGATCACCGGAATCGGCAGGCCCGGCTCCACCTTCTGCGTGGCGGCGTTGAACGCCTTGCAGAATTCCATGATGTTCAGGCCGCGCTGACCGAGCGCGGGACCGACCGGCGGCGAGGGGTTGGCCTGACCGGCCTTCACCTGCAGCTTGATGTAGCCGACTACTTTCTTTGCCATTTCAGTTCTCCTCGAGTGCGAACGCCTGTTGTCAGGCTCCTCGTCGATCCATCCTTGGCTAGTTCAAAGCCCGGTTCCGTTCCGGACTGCCGCCGCTCGTGCGACTAAAACCTTAGGCCTTCTCGACCTGACCGAATTCGAGCTCGACCGGCGTCGAACGCCCGAGAATCAGCACCGCCACGCGCAGGCGGCTCTTCTCGTAATTGACTTCTTCGACCACGCCGTTGAAGTCGTTGAACGGACCGTCGGTGACGCGCACCATCTCGCCCGGCTCAAACAACACCTTCGGCCGCGGCTTCTCGACGCCTTCCTGCACGCGTTGCAGGATCGCGTCGGCCTCGCTGTCCTTGATCGGCAACGGCTTGTCGGCAGTGCCGCCGATGAAGCCCATGACTTTCGGCGTTTCCTTGATCAGGTGCCAGGACTCGTCGTCGATCTTCAACGACTTGTTCTCGGTGTTGGTGCTGATCTGCACCAGCACGTAACCCGGGAAGAACTTGCGCTCGCTCTTGCGCTTTTGCCCGCCGCGCATCTCGACCACTTCCTCGGTCGGCACCAGCACGTCGCCGAACTTTTCCTGCATGCCGGCGCGCGCGATGCGCTCCTTGAGCGCGCGCGCGACCTGGTGCTCGAAGCCCGAGTAGGCGTGTACCACGTACCAGCGTTTGTTTGCAGACTCGCTCATGGTCATTGTCCGATCTGGAGCAGGTGCTGCAGGATTGCCCAATTCAGGATCAGGTCGATCAGGCCGAGCAACAGGGCCAGGATCACCACCACAACCATGATCACGATGGTCGTCTGGATGGTTTCCTGACGCGTCGGCCACACCACCTTGCGCATCTCGAACACCGACTCGCTCAGGAATTCCTTGAGCTGGCGGCCCGTGTGCGTCGGGTAGCCAATCGCGCAGCCGAACACCAGGCCGCCGATCAGCATCAGCAAGCGCTGCCAACTCGGCTGGGCATTGAACCAGTAATAGGCAACAACGCCCGCCGCCAGCACGATCAGCGCCAGGGTGAGCTTTGCAATGTCGAGGGCGGAATTTCCGCCTGCTTGTTCTGCCTTGACGTTCATGAAATCCTGAAAATATTGTCAATTGGCACGCCAGGAGGGACTCGAACCCCCAACCTGCGGTTTTGGAGACCGCTGCTCTGCCAATTGAGCTACTGGCGTGTGTTAGTTACTTGATACCGATCTTATTTGATGATCTTGGCCACAACGCCGGCGCCGACAGTACGGCCGCCTTCGCGAATCGCGAAACGCAGCCCTTCTTCCATCGCGATCGGGTGGATCAGGCTCACCACCATCTTGATGTTGTCGCCCGGCATGACCATCTCCACGCCCGCCGGCAACTCCACC
>DATIOA010000200.1:0-1810 GCA_035473575.1 Rudaea sp.
CCAGTACACAGGTCGGTACAGCGCAAATCGATTTCACGTCGTGCACGACGATGACCCTGACTTACGCATTCACGCAGGGCGAGTTCGCGGGCTTGAGCGGAACGATCGACGAGAAGGCCATCGTTCCGTTGGCGGGGTGCCCGTGAATTACGCCGGCAACGGCTGCAAGTACTCGTCGATCAGGCGGTCGGCGAGCGCGAGGTCCACTTGCGCGAGTTCCGATTTGCCGGCGGAGAGTTCGCGCAAAATGCCGGACTGGATTTCGCCGCGCTCGAACGCGACGGAGTAAGGCAGGCGCGAGAACGTGACCATCCAGTAGCGCGGCACGAAGCGCCCCGGATGGCGCGCGGCGAGCTGACGCTCGAGCGCGCGCATGAGCAGGAATCGCGCGTCGGCCACGCTGTCGCGCATCTCGACGTAGTTTTCCAGCGCCATCGCGGCGATGGCGTCGGCATTCGGCTTGCGCCGATGCTGGAATTCGGCGAAGGCCGCGCCGAAATCGTTTTTCGCATCCTGCAGCAGATCGGCGAGTTCGACGGCGTCCTCGAATCCGCAATTCATGCCCTGGCCGTGGAACGGCACGATGGCGTGCGCGGCGTCGCCGATCAGCAGGGCGCGGCCGTCGAGATGCCAGCGATCCAGGTACAGCGTGCCGAGGATGCCGGTCGGATTCGCTGCGAAATCCTTTTCCAGGTCTGGAATCAGCGGCAGTGCGTCGGCGAAGTCGTGCGCAAACAGCGCATGCGCGTCGCTGCCGGTGCGCACGCTGTCGAAGCCGGGATTGCCCGGATTCGATCCGGAATGATTGGGCATGAACAAGGTCACGGTAAAACTGCCTTCGGCATTTGGCAGCGCGATGCACATGTAGTTGCCGCGCGGCCAGATGTGCAGGGCGTTGGATTCGATGGCGAATCCGCCGCCGTCGCGCGCGGGGATCTCCAATTCCTTGTAGCCGTGCTCCAGCGGTTCGAAGCGTTCGCCGATATTGGCGTGCGTCGCCATCGCCGTGCGCAGGGCCGAGCCGGCGCCGTCGGCGCCGATGACGACGGGCGCGGCATGCGTGTGCGACGAGCCTTGGTCGTCGGCAAATTTCAGCGTCGATGTTTGCCAATCCACACCGTCGAGTCGTTGGCCGAAATGGATGCGCGCGCCGGCTGCTTCGGCGGCATCGAGCAATGCCATGTTGAGCGCGCCGCGACTGACCGACCAGATCGCTTGCGAATCGTCGCGGCCATAGCGCAGCAACTCGGCGTGGCCGTCCGCATGGTGCACCATGCGTCCGCGCATCATCACCGCGAGCTTGCCTATGCGATCGCGCAATCCGGCCACGCGCAGGCCATGCCAGCCGCGCTCGGCCAGGGCGAGGTTGATCGAACGCCCGCCCAGGAAACCGTGCATGCGCGGATCGGGCCGGCGCTCGAACACGGTCACGGCGAATCCGCGCTGTGCGAGCAGGGTGGCGGTGAGAGCGCCGACCAAGCCGGCGCCGACGAGCGTGATTTCGCGATTCATCGCGACAGTTTAGCAACGCCGTGACTTATGGCGTATTGGCCGAAAGCCCCATCGGGCATATCCTTCGCGCTTTCCACAAGGGGATTTCCATGCGCCGCACTCGCTTGATTGCCGTGATCGCTCTCGGCTGCGCCCTGTGCGCGCCGCTTCATGCCTTCGACAAGCAGGCCGCCGACAAACCCGCAGCCGACAAGCACGAAGACAAGTCCGCCGCGCCCGCGGTCAAGGCGCAGAAGGTCGAAACCGCCGGCAGTGTGAGCGTCGAAGGCAAGAAGCTGGATTACAAGGCCATCGCCGG
>DATIOA010000201.1:0-10149 GCA_035473575.1 Rudaea sp.
AGCGCGGCGAGGCGGTCGATGCCGAACGCGATGCCGCCGTGCGGCGGCGCGCCGTACTTGAGCGCTTCGAGCAGGAAGCCGAACTTGGCCTGCGCTTCCTCGGCATGGATGCCGAGCAGTTCGAACACGGCGCTTTGCATCTCCGGGCGATGGATGCGGATCGAGCCGCCGCCGATCTCGGCGCCGTTGAGCACCATGTCGTAGCCGCGAGACACGGCAGTGGCCGCGTTCGCTTTCAGGTCGGCGATGTCGTCGACCTTGGGCGCAGTGAAGGGATGATGCAGGGCCACGAAGCGCTTGTCCTCGTGGTCGTATTCGAACATCGGGAAATCCGTGACCCACAACGGCTTCCACGCCTTCTCGACCAGGCCCGCATCCTGCGCGACCTTGATGCGCAGCGCGCCCATGAAATCGCTGACCGTCTTGTACGGGCCGGCGCCGAAGAAGATCACATCCCCCGTCTTTACATCGCCACCTTGCGCACCGACGGCTTCGAGAACACCGGTGAGCGCGGCGTCATCGAGGAATTTCAGGATCGGGCTGGTCATGCCCTCGCGGCCTTTCGCGAGATCGTCGATGCGGATCCACGCCAGGCCCTTGGCGCCATAGCGCGCGACATAAGGACCCAGGTCGTCGAGGTATTTGCGCGGCTGCTTCGCGCCGCCGGGCAGGCGCAGGGCGGCAACGCGGCCGCCGGCATCGTTGGCGGGGCCGGAAAATACCTTGAACTCGACGTGGCGGACTTTTTCCGCGACGTCCACGAGTTCCAGCGCGATGCGCAAGTCCGGTTTATCCGAGCCATAACGGCGCATCGCTTCCGCATACGTCATGCGCGGGAACGGATTGGCCAATTCGACGTCGGCAACCTCGTGGAAAACGTCGCGAATCATGGCCTCGACGCAATCCTGCACGTCGCGTTCTTCGACGAACGCGAACTCCATGTCGAGCTGGGTGAATTCGAGCTGACGATCGGCGCGCAATGCCTCGTCGCGGAAGCAGCGCGCGATCTGGTAGTAGCGGTCGAAGCCCGCCATCATCAGGATCTGCTTGAACAACTGCGGCGACTGCGGCAGCGCGTAAAACTCGCCCGGGTGCATGCGCGAGGGCACGAGAAAGTCGCGCGCGCCCTCGGGCGTGGCGCGGGTCAGGATCGGGGTTTCCAGGTCCTGGAAACCGCGCGCATCCAGATAACGTCGCAGCGCCGCGACCAATTTCGTGCGCAGGCGCATCTTGCGCTGCATCTCGGGACGCCGCAGGTCGAGATAACGCCAGCGCAGGCGCGGTTCCTCGCCGGTGGCATCGTCGAGCATGAATGGCAGCGGCGCGGCGGCATTGAGCACCTCGACCGTGGCCGCGACGACTTCGATCTTGCCCGTGCGCAGGCGCTCGTTGACCTGGGTGGCCGGGCGATGACGCACCTTGCCGACGATGCGCAGGCAGAATTCGTAACGCAGGTGCTCGGCGGCGGCGAAAGCGACCGCATTGTCGGGCTCGATCACAACCTGGACGATGCCTTCGTGGTCGCGCAAGTCGATGAAGATCACGCCGCCGTGGTCGCGCCGGGTGTCGACCCAGCCGCACAGGGTGACGTCATGACCGATCAGGGCCTCGTCGATGAGGCCGCAATAATTCGAACGCATCTGAGATTCCCGCGCTTTTTTTGAAAGTCCGTCCATGAATGGACGGTTCTTGATCTCGCGCGAAGGGATTCGCGCAAAAGTGACGATCGCGCATGCTACGAGGGTTTTTGCTGCGCTGCAAACAAAAGCCCGCCGGATGGCGGGCTTTTGCGGCCAATGGGGTGAATCCTCACCAGCGCCGATCAACGGTGAACGTGCCGCGACAGCCTTGCGCGACCCACACGCCGCCGCGGTTCCAACCCCACGAATAACCTTCGCGGCACGGCGAACTCGATTCCTGGCGCTGCAGATAGACGCGTCCGCGCCCACCGACATCGACCGCGCAATAGTTGCTCTGGCCGTTGTAGCTCTCGCAGCGCACCGTGAAGCGCTGGTTCCAGCCCGGCCCCGGCTGCCAGCCGCCGCCTTGGTAGCCGTCGTCATGGTCGCCGCCATAACCGCCCCTGGCATCGACGAATCGCGCCGCGCAGCCGCGATCGACCCACAGCCCGCGCCGATCGAAACCCCAGTTCTGCCCGCGCACGCATTGCGTATTGGAAAGCTGGCGCACGATGCGCGCATCGCGCCACGGCACCGCGCAACGCTGGTATTCGTAGTTATTGCTGCGGCAATCCACTGCACCGCCCGACGGGGCGTCATACCCCGGTCCGCCGCCGTAACGCGGATCCTGGGCCTGCACAGCCGTGACAGCCAGAGCACCGAAAACCGACAGAGTCAGAACAAAAAGCGATCGTATCGACATGACTACCCTCCTTGACGTTGATCAACCCAGCGGCCCGAGTGTATCGCGCACCACGCCTGAACGCGCGCTGCACCGCAGTCAGAGGTTCCTCAGGTTTTCGGCTTGACCGCGGACCTGGATTCGGATTTTGGTTTGGCGTCCTGCGCCGGCTTCTCGGGTTTGGCGGTCTCGCTTTTTGCCGGCTCGGACTTTGGCGCCTCGTCCCGGCCGGCGAGATTGCGCTTCTTGTCGCCATCCTTCTTGAAATCGGTCTCGTACCAGCCGCTGCCGGAAAGGCGGAACGATGGCGCCGTCACGCGGCGATGGATTTTTTTCTTTCCACACTCCGGACAGACCGTGGGATCCGGGTCGGAAATCTTCTGCAAGCGGTCGAAGACGTTGCCGCAGGCACTGCATTCGAATTCGTAGATGGGCATGGGACACCAGGATCGGAGGGCAGCGAAAATCTAGGGGTTGCGCGCCAGATTACAAGATCATTGCGGCACCCGGAGCGAATCCCTATGCTTGGCCATCACGCATGGGGGCGTTGCATGGGCGTTGCGGTACGGGATGCTGAAGCGGTCGGTGCCGGCCTCGTTCGGCTGCGCCGCATTGCCGCCGCCGATCCGGCACGGCCGCAAATCTGGCGGCAGTTCGGCGATGCGCTCGATGCCGCCGGCGATCGTGCCGGCTCGGCGAAAGCGTATCTCGAACACGTGCGCCAGGCGCAAGCCGATCCGGCTTTGATGCGCGCTGCGGCCGCGCTGCACGACAACGACATCCCCGTCGCCGAGCGCCTGCTCAAGACCCACCTGAAGCAAGCGCCGACGGACGTGGTCGCGATCCGCATGCTGGCCGAACTCGCCGCGCGGCTCGATCGCAGCGAAGACGCCACGCATCTGCTCGAACGCTGTCTCGAACTTGCGCCGGGTTTCGCCGAGGCGCGGCTCAACTATGCGGTCGTGCTGCACCGTTCGAACCACCCCGCGGCCGCCCTGGAGCAGCTCGACCTGCTGTTGCGCGACGACGCGGCGAATCCGGGCAGCCTCAACCTCAAGGCCGCGGTGCTGTGCCGCGTCGGCGAATACGAAAATGCAATCGGCATCTACGCGGCGCTGACGCGCGACTACCCGCACCAGGCGCAGTTCTGGCTCTCGTACGGGCACGCGCTCAAAACCGCCGGCCACGGCGAGCGCGCGATCGAGGCGTATCGCCGGGCGATCGCGGCCAACGCGGATTTCGGCGACGCCTACTGGAGCCTCGCCAACCTGAAGACATTCCGCTTCGGCGAAGATGACATCGACGCGATGCGGCGCGCGCTTGCGCGCGACGATCTCGCCGCCGAGCATCGCCTGCATTTCGAGTTCGCGCTCGGCAAGGCGCTTGAGGACCGCAAGGAATACGCCGAGTCGTTCGCGCATTACTCTCACGGGAACGCGCTGCGACTGACGCAGGTTCCATACAATGCCGACGAGACGACGCGGCGTTTCGCCCACGCGCGACAGTTGTACACGCGGGAATTTTTCCTTGCGCGCGCTCGCGCCGGCTGCGCGGCGCCCGACCCGATCTTCATCGTCGGCCTGCCGCGTTCGGGTTCGACCCTGCTCGAGCAGATCCTCGCCAGCCACTCGCAGATCGAGGGCACGATGGAGCTGCCGGAGATCATCTCGCTGACGCGCACGCTGCGTCGCGCCGGCGCAAGCGGGCGGCCAGGCGCCTACCACGACGCGCTTGCGCATCTGGCGCATGCCGAGCTGCGCGAGCTCGGCGAACAGTACCTCGCGCGCACGCGCCTGCAGCGCAAGCTCGGCCGGCCGTTCTTCATCGACAAGATGCCGAACAACTTCGCGCATGTCGGCCTGATCCATCTCGTCCTGCCGAACGCGAAGATCATCGACGCGCGACGCCACCCGCTTGCCTGCTGTTTCTCGAACTTCAAGCAACACTTCGCGCGCGGCCAGAGCTTCAGCTACAGCCTCGAAGACATCGGTCGCTACTACCGCGACTACGCCGAACTGATGGCGCACTTCGACGTGGTGCTGCCCGGGCGCGTGCATCGCGTGATCCACGAGAACCTCATCGACGATACCGAGCGCGAGGTGCGGCGCCTGCTCGATTACTGCGGCCTGCCATTCGAGGAAGGCGTGCTGCGCTTCTTCGAAAACGACCGCCCGGTGCGCACGGCGAGTTCGGAACAGGTGCGCCAGCCGATCAACCGTACTGGCGTCGACCAATGGAGACATTACGAACCGTGGCTCGGGCCGCTCGAGGCGGCGCTGGGCACGGCGTTGCAGAGTTGGAACAAGGTGCAAGTCGCGTAAGCAAGGCCACACAAGCAACCTACTCGTCCCGGAGACAATCATGAAAAGACGCTGGCATGCTTCACCTCGCAGAACGTTCTCCCGCCTGCCGCTCGCGGCAGCCATCCACCTCGCCTGCTTCACCCCGCTGATCGCCGCGGAACTCGCGCAGCCCGACCAGAACGCGCCGCAGGAAACGAGCGGCCAGACCGGCAAGGCGCAGGAACTCGGCACCGTGACGGTGACTGCGCAAAAACGCGTCGAGAACGTTCAGGCGGTGCCGATCAGCATGGACGTGCTCTCGACCGACAAACTGACCGAGATGAACGTCGCGAGCTTCACCGACTACCTGAAGCTGCTGCCGACCGTGTCGATGCAACCGTCGCAGATCTTCGCGCCCGGCTTCATGCAGGTGTACATGCGCGGCGTCTCGTCCGGCAGCAACGGCAACCATTCCGGGCCGCTGCCGAGCGTCGGCGTCTATCTCGACGAGGAACCGATCACGACCACGCAGGGCGCGCTCGACCTGCACATTTACGACATGGCGCGCGTCGAAGCGCTGGCCGGACCGCAGGGCACGCTCTACGGCGCGAGCTCGCAGGCCGGCACCTTGCGCCTGATCACCAACAAGCCCGATCCGACGGCGTTTGCGGCGAGCGTGTCGACCGAGGTCAATTCGGTCGACCATGGCGGCGCCGGCTATCTGGTCGAGGGCTACATCAACCTGCCGCTGCGCGAAAACATGGCTCTGCGCGCGTCCGCGTGGGACGAGAAAGATGCGGGCTACATCGACAACGTGCACGGCGTGCGCACGTACCCGTCGTCGGGCATCGTCGAAGACAATGCCGCCAGGGTCAAGGACAACTACAACACCGCGCGCACGCGCGGCGCGCGTGCCGCGCTGAAGCTCGATCTGAACGATTCCTGGTCGATAACGCCGGCCGTGATGGGACAGAGCGAACGCAGCACCGGCATCTTCGCCTACGACAAGACCCTGGGGCCGTACAAGGTCGCGCACAACTACCCGGAGGATTCCGAAGACCGCTGGATCCAGTCCGCGCTGACCGTGCAGGGCAAGATCGGCAATTTCGACATCACCTATGCGTTCTCGCACCTGGATCGCAGCGACCACGTCGACCAGGATTATGGCGACTACGGCTTCTGGTACGACGCGCAGCTGGGCTACGGCGCCTACATCCACGACAACGCGGGCAACTTGATCAACCCGGCGCAGTTCATCCACGGCGAGGACGGCTACAAGAAGACCAGCCACGAACTGCGCCTCGCCTCGCCGAAGGACGATCGGTTCCGCTTTGTCGGCGGCGTGTTCGCCCAACGCCAGTCCCACGACATCCTGCAGCGCTACCAGATCAACAACCTCGGCAGCGATATTTCCGTCCCGGGCTGGCCGAACACGATCTGGCTGACGCGCCAGCTGCGTAATGACAACGATTCCGCGCTGTTCGGCGAATTGTCGTACGACGTGACCGATCAGCTGACCGCGACCGTGGGCAGCCGCTGGTTCCATACCGAGGATTCACTCAAGGGCTTCTTCGGCTTCGGTACCGGTTACTCGGGCTCTACCGGCGTAGGCGCATGTTTTTCCCCCGTGATGTACAAGGGTGCCCCCTGCACCAACGTGGACAAGACGACCAAGGAAACCGATACGGTCGGTCGCGCCAACCTCACCTACAAGCTCGATGCCGACAAGATGATCTACGCGACCTGGTCGCAGGGTTTCCGGCCGGGCGGTATCAATCGCCGCGGCACGCTGCCGCCGTACCAGTCGGACTTCCTGACCAACTGGGAAGCGGGCTGGAAAACCGAATGGCTCGACCACCACCTGCGCTGGAACGGTGCGGTGTTCCAGGAAAACTGGAAGGATTTCCAGGTCGCGGTGCTCGGTGCGAACAGCCTCACCGAGATCCACAACGCCGGCGGCGCACGCATCCGCGGCATCGAGTCCTCGTTGACCTGGGCGGCGACCTACAATTTGCTGCTCTCGGGCGGCTTCGCCTACTACAAATCCGAACTCACCTCGGATTACTGCGGCTTCCTCGTGAACGGCATCCCGGCCACCGTGTGCCCGGTCACCGCCGACAATCCCGAAGGCGCGCAGGCGCCGAAGGGCACGGCGCTGCCGATCGTGGCGAAACAGAAGGGCACGTTCTCCGCGCGCTACAGTTTCGATGCATGGGGACTCGACGCGTACGCGCAAGGAGCGCTGTTCTTCGAGGGCAGGCGGCGTTCCGATCTGCGCAACTACGAGAACAATCTGCTCGGCGAGCTGCCCGGATACGGCACGGTCGATTTCACCGTCGGCGCGAAGAAGGACAAGTGGTCATTCGATGTGTATTTGAAGAACGCCCTCGACCGCAACGGGCACCTCGCGGTCAGCACGCAGTGCGCGATTGCGTTGCGCAGTTCGGACAACCAGGGGCACAACTCGCTGCCAACCCCGATCTGCGGCAACGAACCCTATATCTTCCCGGTGCAGCCGCGCACGATCGGCGTACGTATCACGCGCGACTTCGATTGACGACAACACCGAGCGTTTTGCGACACAAAAGCCCGGCGCAAGGCCGGGCTTGTTGTTTCAGGCTTTGCGGAACACCAGCCGACCGCTTGCCGCATCCACCGCCACCGTATCGCCGGGCGCGAACTGTCCTTCGAGGATCGCTTTCGCCAGCGGATTTTCCAGCTGCTGCTGGATCGCACGCTTGAGCGGACGCGCGCCGTAGACTGGATCGAAGCCGATGTTGCCGAGCAGATCAAGCGCCTTGTCGGTGATCGTCAGCGTCAACTGGCGTTCGGCCAGGCGCTTGCCGAGGTAGGCGCACTGGATGCGCGCGATCTGGCGGATCTGCGCCTTGTCGAGCGCGCGGAACACGACGATCTCGTCGAGGCGGTTGATGAATTCCGGGCGGAAATGCGCCTGCACCACGCCCATCACCGCCGCCTTCATCTTGGTGTAATCCTCTTCCGAGTCGCCGGCATATTCGTGGATGAACTGCGAGCCGAGATTGCTTGTCATCACGATCACGGTGTTGCGGAAATCCACGGTGCGGCCCTGGCCGTCGGTCAGGCGGCCGTCGTCGAGCACCTGCAGCAACACGTTGAACACATCGTGATGCGCCTTCTCGACCTCGTCGAGCAGGATCACGCTGTACGGGCGCCGGCGCACGGCCTCGGTGAGATAGCCGCCTTCCTCGTAGCCGACGTAGCCCGGCGGCGCGCCGATCAGGCGCGCGACGGAGTGCTTCTCCATGAACTCGCTCATGTCGATGCGCACCAGCGCTTCGGTCGAGTCGAACAGGAATTCCGCAAGCGCCTTGGTCAGCTCGGTCTTGCCCACGCCGGTCGGCCCCAAGAACAGGAACGAGCCATTCGGCCGGTTCGGATCGGACAGGCCCGCGCGCGCGCGGCGGATCGCGTCCGCGACCGCGTGCACGGCTTCGTCCTGGCCGACCACGCGCTTGTGCAGTTCGTCTTCCATGCGCAGCAACTTGTCGCGCTCTCCTTCGAGCATCTTGGACACGGGGATGCCGGTCCAGCGCGAGACGACCTGTGCGATTTCCTCGGCGGTCACGCGCTGCTGCAGGAGTTTGAAGCCCTTGGCCTCGGTTTCCTGCGCGGCGTGCAACTGTTTTTCCAATTGTGGAATTTTCCCATATTGGATTTCTGCCACTTTCGCCAAGTCTCCATGGCGTTGCGCGGATTCGATCTCGGCGCGCAAACCCTCGATCTGTTCCTTGATCTTGGTCGTGCCCTGCACGGCCGCCTTCTCGGCCTTCCAGACCTCATTGAGGTCGGAAAACTCGCGGTCGAGCTTGCCGATCTCCGTTTCCAGATCGGCAAGGCGCTTCTTCGATTCGGCGTCCTTTTCCTTCTTCAACGCTTCGCGCTGGATCTTGAGCTGGATCAGGCGCCGTTCGAGACGATCCAGCTCCTCCGGCTTGGAATCGATTTCCATGCGGATGCGCGAGGCAGCCTCGTCCATGAGGTCGATGGCCTTGTCCGGCAACTGCCGGTCGGTGATGTAGCGGTGCGAGAGCGTGGCCGCCGCGACGATGGCGGGATCGGTGATCTCCACGCCGTGGTGCACGGCGTAGCGCTCCTTCAGGCCGCGCAGGATCGCGATCGTGTCCTCGACGCTCGGTTCGCCGACGAAGACTTTCTGGAAGCGGCGCTCCAGCGCGGCGTCCTTTTCGATGTACTTGCGGTATTCGTCGAGCGTGGTTGCGCCGACGCAATGCAGCTCGCCGCGCGCGAGCGCTGGCTTGAGCATATTGCCGGCATCCATCGAACCTTCCGCCTTGCCGGCGCCGACCATGGTGTGCAACTCGTCGATGAACAGGATGACATTGCCTTCCTCCTTGGCCAGATCCTTGAGCACGGCCTTGAGACGTTCCTCGAACTCGCCGCGGAACTTCGCGCCGGCAATCAGCGCGCCCATGTCGAGCGACAGCACGCGCCGGCCCTTGAGGCCTTCCGGCACTTCGCCGTTGACGATGCGCTGGGCGAGGCCTTCGACGATCGCGGTCTTGCCGACGCCGGGCTCGCCGATCAGCACCGGATTGTTCTTGGTGCGCCGCTGCAGTACCTGGATGACGCGGCGGATTTCCTCGTCGCGGCCGATCACGGGATCGAGTTTCGACTTCTCGGCGCGCGCGGTCAGGTCGATGGTGTATTTCTCCAGCGCCTGGCGCTGGTCCTCGGCATTTTCGTTTTCCACTTTTTCGCCTCCGCGCATGCGTTCGATGGCACTTTCCAGATTCGCCTTGTTCGCGCCGGAATCCTTCAGCGCGCGGCCGACCTCGCCCTTGTCGTCGAGCGCGGCAAGCACGAACAATTCGCTGGCGATGAATTGATCGCCGCGCTGCTGGGCCAGCTTGTCGGTGAGATTGAGCAGACGCGTCAAGTCGTTGCCGACATTGATGTTGCCCTCTTGCCCCGCGACCTTCGGCAGCTTGTCCAGCGCCTGGCCGATGCGCGTGCGCAGGCTCGGCACGTTCACGCCCGCCTGCGCGAGCAGGGGCACGGTCGATCCGCCCTGCTGGTCGAGCAACGCGGCCATGAGGTGCACCGGTTCGAGCATGTTGTTGTCGCGCCCGACCGCGAGGCTCTGCGCATCGGCGAGCGCCTGCTGGAAGCGGCTTGTCAGCTTGTCCATCCGCATGGGAATCACCTGAAGTAAAACGCGGCCGGGGGGCCGCAAGATGAACCGTTTATGCGGCTCGGGCGACTGGGTTTCAAGCTTCTGCGGGTGCCTTTTCCAGCCAGATCATGCTCGCCATGCGCCCGCTGTTCGCACCGTCGCGCCGGTAGGAATAAAACCGCGCATCGGCGAAGGTATCTAAGCCGCCACCGAAGATTCGGGTCACGCCAAGGGCGGTCAGACGTTGACGCGCCAACACGTAAAGATCGCACCGCCAATGGCCGGGGCGTGTCGGCGTGAATGCGGCCTGCGCATCGGCGTGATGGCGCA
>DATIOA010000202.1:0-2965 GCA_035473575.1 Rudaea sp.
GGCAGGATCGGAAAGCACGGCCGAGGCGCAGCCCTTCTACGTCAACTCGCCCTACGGCATCGCCCTCGGCCACAACGGCAACCTCGTCAACACCGAGTCGCTGCGCCGCGAGATGTACGAGGACGACCGCCGCCACATCAATACCGATTCGGATTCGGAAATCCTGCTCAATATCCTGGCCCACGAGTTGCAGATCCAGGAGCGCCACGCGCTCACGCCGGACCATATCTTCAAGGCCGTCGCCGGCGTGCACGCGCGCGCGCGCGGCGGCTATGCGATCGTCTCGCTGCTGCTCGGCTACGGCATCGTCGCGTTCCGCGACCCTTACGGCATCCGCCCGCTCGTGCTCGGCGAGCGCAGTACCGATGCCGGCAAGGAATATGCGGTGGCATCGGAATCGGTGGCGCTCGACATCCTCGGCTTCAAGCGTCTGCGCGACGTGGCGCCGGGCGAGGCGGTGTTGCTGACCGATGATGGCCACCTGCACAGCCGGCACTGCGCCGAGGGTTATCCGCACGCGCCGTGCATCTTCGAATACGTGTACCTGGCGCGGCCGGATTCGATGATCGAGGACGTTTCCGTGTACAAGGCGCGCCTGCGCATGGGCGAGCGCCTCGCCGCCAAGATCGCGCGCCTGAAGCCCGAACACGACATCGACGCCGTGATCCCGATTCCCGACACCGCGCGCACGGCGGCCAGTTCGCTCGCGCTGGCGCTCGGCATCCCGATGCGCGAAGGCTTCGTGAAGAACCGCTACATCGGTCGCACCTTCATCATGCCCGGGCAGAGCGAGCGCGTGAAATCGGTGCGTCGCAAGTTGAACGCGATCGAGCTCGAGTTCCGCAACAAGAACGTGCTGCTGGTGGACGATTCCATCGTGCGCGGCACGACTTCGAAACAGATCATCCAGATGGCGCGCGAAGCCGGCGCGAAAAAGGTCTATTTCGCCTCGGCTGCGCCGCCGGTGCGCTTCCCGAACGTCTACGGCATCGACATGCCGGCGCCGGCGGAACTGGTCGCGCACGATCGCACGGAGCAGCAAGTGCAGGAGCTGATCGGCGCCGACTGGCTCGTCTACCAGGATCTCGCCGACCTGGAAGCCGCTGTCGCCGAGGGCAACGAAAAACTCACCCGCTTCGACAGTTCGTGCTTCAACGGCGAATACGTCACCGGCGTGGAGCCGACCTATCTGCGCGATCTGGAATTCGCGCGTTCGGACACTGCAAAAAGCCAACGCCGCGCTTCGTGATGGACGGTGTGCATGCCCGCGCCGGACATTGCCTGAGGCTGTCCGATCCGACCGCCAAACTGGCGGCGACCGCGCAAGTGGCGGCGGATTTCAGCGCGGGACGCATGGTGCTGGACGACAACGCGCCGCTGCCGGAACCGATCGCGGCGCCGGGGCGGCCACCGCGACCGCGCCTGGTTTCGCCGCGAGAATTGCCGCATCGTGGCCTTGGCACTTCGGAAGGTCGCCTGGCCCTGCTGCACGCTGTCGCCCATATCGAATTCAACGCGATCAATCTGGCCTGGGACGCGGTTTACCGTTTCCGCGGCATGCCGCGCGACTACTATCGCGACTGGATCGGCGTCGCCGCCGACGAGGCGCGGCACTTCGCCATGCTGCAGACGCGCCTGGGTGAACTCGGCGGCAGCTACGGCGATTTCGACGCCCACGATGGCCTCTGGGAAATGGCGGTAAAGACGGCCGATTCGTGCCTCGCGCGCATGGCCCTGGTGCCGCGCGTGCTCGAGGCACGCGGACTCGACGTCACGCCAGGCATGATTGCGCGCTTGCGTGACGTCGGCGATGTCGCCAGCGCGGCGATCCTTGAAGTCATCCTGGGCGAGGAAGTTGCGCACGTCGCCGCCGGATCGCGCTGGTTCGCCTGGTGCTGTGCACGCGAGGGTCGCGACCCCGACGCCACGTTCGCCGCGCTGATTGCCGAGCATGCGCGCGGTGTGCTGAAGGGGCCGTTCAACATGGCTGCGCGCCTCGCCGCGGGATTCTCCGCCGTGGAACTCGCGCGCCTGGAAGCCGCCGCGTGATGCGCCGCGCGGCGTGCGCCGTCGCGTTGGCGCTGGTGTGGATCGTCGTGCTGGGCTGGGCGGCGGGGTTGTCGTGGCATACGCCGTTACGACCGGCATCGACAAGGTCGCTGGCCGGCGAAACATTCCGCGTCGTGCTCGGCGCCGGCGTGCAGGACGAGGGAGCGTTGCGCGTCGGCGCGGTCGGCGGGGACGGCAATGCCCTGCAGTCCGTAACCCTGGACGGCATCCGCGCGGCCGATTATCCGTTCCTGGGTTACCGTTTCGAGGACTTTCCGCGCACACTCGAATTGTCGCTCGTGTTCCGCCGCGCCGACTCGCCGCATGACGTCCACAGCATCACCATTCCCTGGCCGGGTACGGGCTGGCGCACGGTGGATTTGCGCCGGTTGCCCGAATGGCGCGGAGAAATCGTCGAGCTGGGCTTCGCCGAATATGCCACCGCGCAACTGGTGCCGCCGAGTGTGGCGTTTGCGCCGTTCCGCTTTGATCGCGCGGAGCTGGCCACGCCCTCGTGGCACGGCGGTTTTGCCGCATTGCATACATCGTGGTTTGCCTATCTGCCGTGGGCGCTGCAGTCCATCAGCGCGCTGGTGCCGGACCGCGCCACCTTCGGCACCGCCTCGCCCGTGCCGGCCCTGGTCGCCGGCATGCTGCTCAGCGTGTTCGCGCTGGCCATGCTGTTGCGCTGGCCGTGGCGGCGCACGCTGCGCGCGACCGGCATCGCGGCGGCATTGTTGTGGCTCGTCCTCGATGCGCGCTGGCTGCGCGATTTCAATGCCCGGCATGCGCTGACCGAACACCTGTACGCCGGAAAAAGTTGGGACGATCGCCTGCATCTGCTGCCGGACCAGGACCTCGCCTTCATGGCCGCGCAGGTTGGCGACTGGCTGGATTCGCAGCCGCCGGGCCAACG
>DATIOA010000203.1:0-8487 GCA_035473575.1 Rudaea sp.
CGACGTCCTGCTGCTGGACAAGACCGGAACGATCACGCTCGGCAACCGTCAAGCCGTGGCCTTCCATGCAGCGCCTGGCGTCGATAGCGGAATGCTCGCAGACGCCGCGCAACTCGCCTCGCTCGCCGACGAAACGCCGGAGGGCCGCAGCATCGTCGTGCTGGCCAAGAACGAGTTCGGCATCCGCGAGCGTGAGCTTTCCGGACGTGGTGCGCAATTCGTGCCGTTTTCCGCCAATACGCGCATGAGCGGTGTCGATCTCGATGGCCGTCGCATTCGCAAGGGCGCGCTTGACGCGATCGAGAAGTATCTCGCGGCTTCAAACGCAACGATTCCAGCCGAAGTGCGGCGCGCAGCCGAAGACATCGCCCGCAAGGGCGGCACGCCGCTGGTGGTCAGCGAAAATTCCCACGCGCTCGGCGTGATCGAGCTCAAGGACATCGTCAAGGGCGGCATCCGCGAGCGCTTCGCCGAACTGCGCGCGATGGGCATCCGCACCATCATGATTACCGGCGACAATCCGCTGACCGCAGCGTCGATCGCGGCGGAAGCCGGCGTCGACGACTATCTTGCCGAGGCCACGCCGGAGGCGAAGCTCAAGCTGATCCGCGACATCCAGGCCGAGGGCCGCCTGGTGGCGATGTGCGGCGACGGCACCAACGACGCGCCCGCACTCGCGCAGGCCGACGTGGCGGTGGCCATGAACAGCGGGACGCAGGCGGCGAAAGAAGCCGGCAACATGGTCGATCTGGATTCCAATCCGACCAAGCTGATCGAGGTGGTCGAGATCGGCAAGCAGATGCTGATCACGCGCGGCGCACTGACCACGTTTTCGATCGCCAACGACGTGGCCAAGTATTTCGCGATCATTCCGGCGGCATTTGCGAGCACCTATCCTTCTCTCAACACGCTCAACGTGATGCACCTCGCCACGCCACGCAGTGCAATCCTGTCGGCGGTAATCTTCAACGCGTTGATCATCATCTTCCTCATCCCGCTCGCGCTCAAGGGCGTGCGCTCGCGCGCGCTCGGCGCGGGCGCACTGCTGCGCCGCAACCTGTTGATCTACGGCATCGGCGGCATCCTCGTGCCGTTCGTCGGCATCAAGCTGATCGATCTTCTGCTGGTGCTGTTCGGTCAGGCATGAGATTTGCGGAGAAACCGGTGAACGCTCGCTTCCTTTCGGCGGCCATTCTCGTGGCCATGCTTCCCCTGGCGGGCAAGGTGTTGGCGCTAGATGCCAATGCATCCGCCGCGGATACGCCTTATTCAGTGGCGGGCAACATTGCCTTCGCGTCGGACTACATGTTCCGCGGCATCACCCAGACATGGGGTCATCCGGCCGTTCAGGGCGGTGGTGATCTGACCCTGAACAATGGCTTCGCCGCCGGCTTCTGGGCCTCCAGCATCAGCGAGCGCAGCTACCCGGGCGGTGCGATGGAGCTCGATCTTTACGGCAGCTACGGCGCGAACGTCAACGACGACTGGTCTTGGCGCGTCGGCCTGTACGGCTACGTCTACCCGGGTGGCAATCTCGACCAAGCCAGGCCGCGCCTCGGATCGCGCTCGTTCAACACACTGGAAGCCAATGCGGCGCTGACCTGGAAGTGGCTGACGCTCAAATACTCGCGTTCGCTGACGGATTATTTCGCGATCGACACCGAGCAGGGCTACGACAGCAACTCCAAAGGCACCGGTTACGTACAGGCGGACGCGAGCATTCCGCTGTCGGATGCGTGGAATCTTTCGCTGCATGCGGCACATACGGACATCCCCGCTCGCCTGGTCACGACCGCCGGCTCGCTCGATCCTAGCTACAGCGATTTCGGCGCGACGCTGAAATACCAGTTCTCGACGCACTGGAGTGCGAGCGTCGGCGCGACATACGCAACGAACAAGTCGTTCTACGAACACACCGTGAGCTTCCTCGACCCGACCGAAGTGAAGAATGTCGGCGGTAGCCGCGGGTTCGTGATGCTGCAAGGAACCTTCTGAGGGTACTGTCATGGGCAAACTGCTACGTCAATCGCTGGTCATGCTGCTCCTGCTGACGTTGATCACCGGCGTGATCTATCCGCTCGTCGTGACCGGCATCGCTCAGGCCGCGTTCACGCACGCGGCCAACGGCAGCGTGATCGAACGCAACGGCAAGCCGCTCGGCTCGGAGCTGATCGGCCAGGCGTTCACCGATCCGAAGTACTTCTGGCCGCGGCCTTCGGCAACATCACCGTTTCCGAACAATCCGTCGTCCTCCGGCGCTTCGAATCTGGGGCCGACCAATCCAGCGCTGATCGACGCGGTCAAGCAGCGCATCGACGCTCTGCATGCCGCCGATCCGGGCAACACCGCACCCATGCCGGTCGATCTCGTCACCGCGTCGGCTTCCGGCGTGGATCCCGACATCTCGCCGGCGGCGGCCAGGTACCAGATCGCGCGCGTGGCGCGTGCGCGCGGGATGTCAGCCGACGACGTGACTCGGCTGGTCGGCCGGGCCACCGCCGGTCGCCAGTTCGGGATCCTGGGCGAGCCGCGCGTCAACGTACTCAAACTCAACTTGCTGCTGGACGGCAAGTGGTAAGCGCGGCGCGAGTTGCGGCATGATGCCGCCATGTCGGCGAATGCTTCCGCTGGACGCCCCGATCCCGACGCGTTGCTCGCGCGCCTGCACGAGGACGACGCGCGCGCGCGGCGTGGACGCCTGAAGATTTTCTTCGGCGCAGCTCCGGGCGTTGGCAAGACCTACTCCATGCTCGAAGCGGCGCGCGCGCTCAGGGCCGCCGGCACCGATGTCGTGGTCGGCTACGTCGAACCGCACGGCCGGCCCGAGACCGAGGCGTTGCTCGACGGCCTGGAGATCCTGCCGCCGCAAGAGCTCGAACACCGCGGCATCCACCTGAACGAATTCGACCTGGATGGCGCGCTCAGCCGCCATCCCGCCCTGCTCGTCGTCGACGAACTGGCCCACAGCAACCATCCTGGCGCGCGCCATCCGAAGCGCTGGATGGACGTGCAGGAATTGCTTGCCGACGGCATTGACGTATTCACCACGGTCAACGTGCAGCACGTGGAAAGCGTCAACGACGTGGTCGCGCAGATCACCGGCGTGCAGGTGCGCGAAACCGTCCCCGACAAGGTATTCGACGGCGCCGACGAGGTCGAACTCGTCGACCTGCCGCCGGACGAACTGCTTCAGCGGCTGCGCGAGGGCAAGATCTACGCCGAAGCGAAAATCGGCTCCGCGCTGGACTCCTTCTTCCGCGAGGGCAACCTGATCGCGCTGCGCCAGCTCGCACTGCGCGCCACCGCGGACCGGGTCGACGCCGCGATGCGCGCCTACCGCGAGCGTCATGCGATCCGCGACGTCTGGGCCGCGGCCGAACGCGTGCTGGTCTGCGTCGGACCCGATCCGCTGTCCGAGCGCGTCGTGCGCGCAGCGCGGCGCCTGGCAACGGCGCTGCACAGTGGCTGGATCGCCGTCTACGTCGAGACGCCGGCATTGGCTGCCGCGCTCGATCGCGGCGCGCGCGACCGCGTGCTGGCGACGCTCAAGCTGGCCGAGTCGCTCGGTGCGCAGACCGCCAACCTCCCGGGCGAATCGGTCGCCGCCGAATTGCTGGCGTTCGCGCGCGCGCGCAACGTCAGCAAGATAATCGTCGGCAAGCCGAGCCGGCCACGCTGGCGCGACCGGCTGAAGGCTTCCCTCGTCGACGAGATCATCAGAGGCAGCGGCGCCATCGACGTGTACGTGATCACGGGCGAAGCGGAGGCATTGGCCCCGGCCGCGCGCCGCCTGCCGAGTCGTTCGAGCCGGCCGTTTGCGTACGCGCAAAGCGCATTCGTGGTCGCCGGCGTCACGCTGCTGTGCGCGGCATTGTTCGGCCACATCGAACGCGCCAACCTGGTCATGATCTACCTGCTCGGCACCGTCTTCGTCGCGGCGCGCTTCGGACGCGGCCCCTCGGTGATGGCGGCGGTGCTGAGCGTTGGCCTGTTCGATTTCCTGTTCGTGCCGCCGCGCTATTCCTTCGCCGTCTCGGACGCGCAGTACCTGATCACGTTCGCGGTCATGCTGGTCACCGCACTACTGATCAGCCAGCTCACCGCGCGCGGCCGGCGCCAGGCTTCGATCGCGCGCCAGCGCGAACGGCGCACTGGCGAGCTGTTCACGCTGAGCCGCGAATTGATGCACAGCCGCGACCTTGCCGAACTCGGTACGATCCTGGTGCGGCATGTGCTGGCGGCCATCGATGGCGAAGCGGCCGTGCTGCTGCCGGACGCCGAAGGCCACATCCTCGACCCGACGCATTTTTGCACGCGTGGCGCCACGCCCGCGCACGTGATGCGCTATCCGGTCCCCGGCAACGACCTTGGCATCGCGCAATGGGCGCGGGATCATCGCGAAAGCGCCGGCTGCGGTACCCACACGCTGGCCAGCGCGGACGCGGTGTACTTGCCGTTGAACGCGCCGCAACGCTGCATCGGCGTGCTCGGCCTGCGCCCGCGCGATCCGCGCCAACTCGAAATCCCCGAGCAGATGCACCTGCTCGAGGCGCTGGTCAACCAGGCCGCCATCGCGATGGAGCGCGTGCAGCTTGCGCAGGACGCGCGCAGCGCCGACCGCCAGATCGAAGCCGAGCGCCTGCGCAACCTGCTGCTCGCTTCGATCTCGCACGACTTCCGCACGCCGCTCGCCGGCATCATCGGCTCGGCATCCACGCTGCTGGACAGTGCATCGACGGCGTTGAGCGAAGAACGTCGCCGTTCGCTGTTGGCCGCGTTGCTCGCCGAAGCGCAGCGCCTGCACCGGCTCGTCGGCAATCTGCTGGACCTGACCCGACTGACCTCCGGCCCGGTGCGGCTCAAGCGCGAGTGGGTGGCGCTGGATGAACTGATCGGCGCGGTGCTGGGTCGGCTGGGCGACGTGCTGGCCCAACGCGAGGTGACGGTCGACCAGCCGCCGGACTTGCCACTCGTGCGCTGCGACGAGGTCATGATCGAACAGGTGATCTTCAACCTCGTGGAAAACGCGCACAAGCACACTCCGCCCGGCACGCCGATCCGGATTACCGCGCGCGCCTGGCCGGCGCTGGTCGAGGTGCGCGTCGCCGATGCCGGGCCCGGACTGCCCGCCGGCGAGGAAAGCCGGGTCTTCGAGGCGTTCCACCGCGCGCGCGACGAATCCGCGCAAAGCGGCTTTGGCCTCGGCCTGGCCATTTGCAAGGCCGTCGTCGACGCGCACGGCGGGGAAATCCGCGCACGCAACCTGCCCGAGGGCGGCGCCGAATTCAGTTTTACGCTGCCGCGTGAGCAAGAGCCGCCCGCGGCTCCGCCATGAACGCTCCGCAAGCCAGGGTCCTCGTGATCGAGGACGATCCGCAGATCCGACGCTTTCTCGCCGCCGCGCTGGAAGCGCACGACTACGCGCTGGACATGACCACGACCGGCATGGAAGGCCTGCGTCTGGCGACGCTGCGCCTGCCGGACATCGTCATCGTCGACCTGGGCTTGCCCGACATTTCCGGGCTGGAGGTCATCGAACGCCTGCGGGCGTGGTACACGCGCGCCATCGTCGTGTTGTCCGCGCGCAGCCAGGAAGCGGACAAGGTCGCCGCGCTCGACCGCGGTGCCGACGATTACCTGAGCAAACCGTTCGGTGTCGGCGAACTGCTGGCACGCCTGCGCGTCGCACAGCGCCATGTGGCGACACGGCTCGGCGAAGAACCGCAGGCACGCATCGAAGTCGGCGCCCTGGCCATCGATCTCGATGCCCGGCGCGTGCAGCGCGACGGCATCGACATTCACCTGACTCCGATCGAATACAAACTGCTGACCGTCCTCGCCCGGCATCGCGGCAAGGTGATGACGCACCGTCAACTGCTGCGCGAAGTCTGGGGCGCGACGCACGTCGAGTCCCCGCACTACCTGCGCATCTACCTGCGCGCCCTGCGCCACAAGATCGAGCCCGACCCGGCGCGTCCGCGCTATCTGTTGACGGAAGTCGGCGTGGGCTACCGCCTGGCCGATTCGCTGCCGCAGTAGTAGCATTGCGCGCAACAATGCAATCTGCTTTGCCATGAACGCCCCACCGCGCCGCGTCGAACACTTGCAAACCGACAAGGGCAATGTGCCGGTCTACACGACGGCGGTCGTCGAGCAACCGTGGGCAAGTTATGCGCCCGAAGACCACGCGACCTGGGCGGCTTTGTTCGAGCGCCAGCAGGAAATCCTCGTCGGTCGTGCCGCGCGCGAATTCATCGACAACCAGCGCAAGTTCGGCATGACGCCGGACACGATCCCGAAATTCGACGATCTCAACCGCGTCCTGAAAAAGACTACCGGTTGGGAATTGGTCGGCGTCGAGGGCCTGCTGCCGGAACTCACCTTTTTCGAGCACCTCGCGAACCGGCGCTTCCCGGTGACCTGGTGGATCCGCCGACCGGATCAAGTCGACTACATCAGCGAACCCGATCTGTTCCACGACCTGTTCGGCCACGTCCCGCTACTGCTCAACCGGGAATTCGCCGACTACATGCAGGCCTATGGCTGCGGCGGCGTCAAAGCACACGGCATCGGCGCGGACGCGCTGGTCAACCTCACGCGCTTGTACTGGTACACGGTCGAGTTTGGACTCATCAAGCAGGACGACGGCCTGCGCATCTACGGTTCCGGCATCGTCAGCTCGAAGGGCGAATCGATCCACTGCCTGGAATCGTCCGCGCCGAACCGGCTCGGCTTCGACCTCAAGCGCATCATGCGCACGCGCTACCGCATCGACACCTACCAGAAAACCTATTTCGTCATCGACAGCTACCGGCAGTTGATGGATGCGACCGCGCCGGATTTCACCCCGATCTACGCCGAACTCGCGACACAGGACTCGACTCCCGCCGGGAATGTCCTGCCAGGCGACTTCGTATACAACCGCGGCACGGGCGAGGGCTGGGCCAAAGACGGCGACGTCTGAAGGTCCGCAGCACTCAACTTTCTTTGGGAATCGCCAACCGCGGCATGCCGTGCGCGTCGCGCTCTTCGGCAATGCTCGCGCGCGTGTCCAGCGGTGCGCGTGCCGTATCGGACAGTTCCTGCGTCGCTTCGCCGCGCGCAATGCGCAGCGCGTTGCGGTAGCACACTGCCGAGTTGGCGGCATTGCCCTGCTGGGTCTCGCAATCACCGAGCGTTTCCCACAGCGGCGCGGACGGCGTCAGCGCAAGGCCGCGCTCCAGATACTCGCGCGCCTTGCCCCAGAGCTTGCCCTGCACGCACAGGCGGCCGAGCGCGAGCAGCAGCGCGGGACTGTCCGGCTGCGCGGCAAGCCAGCCTTCGGCCCGCGCCAGGCGCGTGTCCGCGTGCGCCGGCCCGAGCTGACCCCATACGGTGACCAGGCGCTCGGACCACTGCTTGCGCAAGGCCGACTCGATTTCGTCCATCGCCGCCAGCGGCTGGCCGAGCGCGGCGGCGCGGCGCGCGTAAGCCGCGATCGCCTCGGGCATGGCACGCTGCGCACGCGGCAAACCCGACCACAATGCAGTCAACGCTTCACTATCCGGTGTTGCGGCAAGGGCTGCGGCGAGCACACGTGCGCGCAGCGCGACCAGCGCTTCGGGGGTGAGCGCGTCGTTCGTGGCGAGCGCATCCACCGCGTGCAGGGCAAGCGCGCTGTCCCCGGTCAGCAACGCAGCTTCGGCAAGCAGGCGCCAGCCGACCGGTGGCAGGTCATTCTGGTCGGCGGCAGGTTTGAGCAGGGCGAGCGCGGCCTCGGCGTTGCCGTGTTCGAGCAGGAACTGTGTGCGCAAGGCCAATGCCGCCGCCGGAGCGTGCGCAGCCGCTTCATCCAGCGCCGCCTCGGTGCGCTCGGCATCGCCGCGCGCGTGCGCCGCGCGCGCGGTCGCGAGCAGGGCCGGTGCGTGCAATTCAGGATGGTGCGAGGCTTTTTCCAGCGCACGCAGAGCGCGCCGATGATCGCCTTCGACCAGCGCGGTCAGGCCCGTGGCAAAGCGTTCGCGGCCACGACGCTGGCTGCGCGATTTCCACGCGCGCAACGGCCAGCGCAGTCCGCGCCAGAGCAAACCGAGCACAATCCATGCGGCGAGCAGGGCGAGTATCGCGAAGACCAGCGTGGTTTCGATGTGAGTACGGCCGAGGCGGATCGAGAGCAAGCCGGGGTCGACGGCCAGGGCCTGCCAACCGAAGACGGCCGCCGCCACGACGACGAGTACCAGCACGATGATCCACGGTTTCACTTTTTCGCCTCGTCGTGTTTGACCGCCGCCTTCGCCGCGGCCAGTGCATGCGTCGCACGCAGGTTGCGCAGTTCGCGCAGCGCCGTGCCGAGCACACCCGGCGCCGGCGGCGCGAGTTGGGTCTGCGCCAGCGCATCAAGTTCTTTCAACACCGTCGCCGTTTGCGCTGCTTGCGTGTCGAATGAAGCGGCGATTTGCGTGCGTGCTTCGGTCAAGGCGACGCGGAAGCCGGCGTCGTCGCGCGCCA
>DATIOA010000204.1:0-3455 GCA_035473575.1 Rudaea sp.
GCGGCGGCCGAGTCGTCCGGAATCCTGTAGCGATCGTCGATGGCGAGGGTGACCTTCGCATCGAGCTTTTCGGGCTCCAGCGCGATGGCATTGACGCTGCCCACCCGCACGCCTGCCACCTTCACCGGCGCGCGCAGCTTGAGCTGGCCGATGTTGGTGAAGCGCGCCACGATGTCGTAGCTCGCGCCTTGCCGGTAATTCGCCAGGCTCGTGGTCTGCGTGGCGAGATACGCGAGCGCGGCGAAGCCGAGCAGGATGAACAGTCCGGTGCCGACCTGGAAGGATTGTCGTTGTGCCATAAAAGTGTCCTTGCCTTACATGAGGAAGGCAGTCATTACAAAATCGATCGCGAGGGTCGCGATCGAGGAAAACACCACCGTGCGCGTGGTCGCATAGGCGACGCCTTCGCTGGTCGGCGGCGTGGTGTAACCCTGGAACGTGGCGATCAGCGTGCACACCGCGCCGAACACCGCGCTCTTCCACACACCGTTCATCACATCGGTCCACACGTCCACGCTGGACGTCATGTTCGACCAGAACGTGCCGCTGTCCAGGCCCAGCCAGTTCACGCCAACCAGGTGCGCACCGAAGATGCCGAGCGCGTTGAACACGCAGGCGAGCAGCGGCATCGCGATCACGCCGGCAAGGAAGCGCGGCGCGACCACGTAGGCGAGCGGATCCACCGCCATCATTTCCATCGCGTCGAGCTGGTCCGTCGCCCGCATCAATCCGATCTCGGCGGTAATCGAGGTGCCGGCACGGCCGGCGAACAGCAGCGCGGTGACGACCGGGCCGAGTTCGCGGTACAGCGACAGCGCGACGACAGTGCCCAGCGCCGCGGTGCCGCCGAAAATCGACAGCGTGTGGTAGAGCTGCAGGCCGAGCACCATGCCGACGAACAGTCCGCAGATCATGATGATGGTCAGGCTCATCGCGCCGACGAAGAAGACCTGGCGCACCGTCTCGCGCAGGTAACGCAGCGAACCCGGCAGCGCGCGCAGGATGCGGATCAGGAAAATCCCGCAGGCGCCGACTTGCGCCAACCCGGAGGCGATGAGCGCGGGACGCCGTACGTTCATGCCGACAATCCCAGCTGTTTGGCGTAATCCGGAGCCGGATAATGGAACGGCACGGGTCCGTCCGCGTCGCCGCTGAAGAACTGCCGCGTCCACGGTGTCGCGCCCTGCGCCAGCTCGTCCGGCGTTCCATGCGCGGCGATCTTGCCGCCGGCAAGCAGGTGGATGTGGTCGGCGACGCGACGCACCGCGGAGAACTCGTGCGCGACGAGAATCGCCGTCACATGCAAGGTGTCGTTGAGCGTGCGGATCAGCTTCACGATCTGGTTGAGCGCGATCGGATCCAGGCCCACGAACGGTTCGTCGTAGATGATCATCATCGGATCGCGCACGATGGCGCGGGCCAGGGCAACGCGGCGCACCATGCCGCCGGACAGTTCGCTCGGCATCAACTCCGCCGCGCCGCGCAGGCCAACCGCCTGCAACTTGGTCAGCACGATGTTGCGCACGAGTTCTTCCGGCAGTTTCAAGTGTTGGCGCAAGGGAAACGCGACATTCTCGAACACGGAAAAATCCGTGAGCAGCGCCGAGTTCTGGAACAGGTAGCCAATTTTCTCGCGCAGTTCGAACAGGGCTTCGCGACCGAGTTTCCACACATTGTGGCCCGCAACGAGAATTTCGCCGGCATCCGGCGCGAGCTGGCCGGTGATGTGGCGCAGTAACGTGGTCTTGCCGGTGCCGCTCGGCCCCATCACCGCGGTAACGCGGCCGCGTGGAATGTCCAGATCCACGCCGTCGAATATCGTCTTGCCGTTGAGCACGGTATGCAATCCACGGATGCGGATCAGGATATCGTCGTGCGCTGGCGCGGCGGTGCGGTTCATCGAGGCGGAATTTCGTCGGGAAGCGGCTACCTTACCCGAGCTCGGCGCAGTGCGATAGCGGCGAACCCAGGGCAAATCAGGTCGAGTTCAGCAACCGCGCCAGCAACGCCGAATTGTCACGCGCCGGCAATGCGCAACCTTCGCGGCGGGCAGCGACTATTTCGCGCATCTGCGCGAGCGCGGCGGCGAAATCGTCGTTGACGATGGTGTAGTCGAACTCCGCGGCGTGCGCCAGGTCCGCGTGCGCGTCGGCGAGCCGGCGCTGGATCGTCGCCTCGCTGTCGGAGGCGCGCGAACGCAGCCGCCGCTCCAGTTCCGCGCGCGACGGCGGCAGAATGAAAATCCCCACCGCCTCCGGCATCTGCGCACGCACCACGCGCGCGCCCTGCCAGTCGATCTCCAGCAAGACGTCGCGGCCGGCCGCCAATGCCTGCGCCACGACCTTGCGCGAGGTGCCCTTCAAGTCGCCGTGCACCACCGCATGCTCGAAAAATTCGGCGCGCGCAACCATAGCCTCGAACTCCGCGCGCGCGACGAAGTGATAGTGCACGCCATTCACTTCGTTCGGTCGCGGCGCGCGCGAGGTGTACGACACCGACAGCACCAGGTTCGAATCGCCTTCGAGCAACGCCCGCGTCAGGCTGGTCTTGCCCGCGCCCGATGGCGCCGCGACGATGAAGAGGGTGCCGGCATTCATTCGATGTTCTGCACCTGCTCGCGCATCTGCTCGATCAGCACCTTCAATTCCACGCTGGCCTGCGTGGTGCGTGCATCGACGGACTTGGAACCGAGCGTGTTCGCTTCGCGATTGAATTCCTGCATCAGGAAGTCCATGCGCCGACCGACCGCGTCTGGCAGCGCGAGCACGCGCCGCGCTTCGGCGATGTGTGCGCTCAGGCGGTCGAGCTCCTCGTCCACGTCGATGCGCGAGAGCTGCAGCACCAGCTCCTGTTCGATGCGGCCCGGCTCCAGTTGCGCCGATCCGGCGGCGGGTTTGAGTTCGCCTAGGCGTGATTGCAGTTTCGCGCGCAGCGCCTCGCGGATCTGCGGCAACCAGCCGCGCACGTCGGCGACGATTTTTTCGATCCCATCCAGGCGCTCGCGCAGGAACACGCCAAGGCGTTCGCCCTCGCGACCGCGCGTGGCGAGCATGTCGGCCAACGCGACGTCCAGGAGTTTCAGCGCGGCGTCGCGCAAGCCTTCCTGATCGATGTCGTTCTGCACCAGCACGCCGGGCCATTGCAGCAGGCCGGTGAAATCGACGTCGAGGTCCGGGAAACGCTTGTCGAAGGACTTGGCCAGTTGCGCGAGGCGCTCGAGCATCGCGTCGTTGACGCGCAGTTGCGAGGCGTCGGCGTCGTTCGGGCGGAAGCGCAGGGTTACGTCGACCTTGCCGCGCGTGAGTTTCGCGGCCACGCGCTCGCGCAAGGCCGGTTCGATCGCGCGCAATTCGTCCGGCAGGCGCGGATTGAGTTCGAGGTAACGATGGTTGACCGAGCGCAGCTCAAACGCGAGCGCGCCCCACGGGGTTGAAGTTTCCGCGCTCGCGAACGCG
>DATIOA010000205.1:0-3053 GCA_035473575.1 Rudaea sp.
ACGAACGAGATGACGATGCGGCTGCGCAGCCGCCGGCGATACTGGATTCTCGGCATGCGCCGGAGCTTACGCTACCGCCGCGTCGGGATCGACCATTCGATAGCCAATGCCATGGCGGGTCTGGATCAACGGTTTGCCGAACGGCTTGTCGATCGCCGCACGCAGTCCGTGGATATGCACGCGCAACGAATCCGAATCCGGCAATTCCTCGCCCCACACGCGCGTTTCCAGATCCTGGCGCGTGACGACCGAGGGGCTGGATTCCATCAGGTGCTGCAAGAGTTTCAAGCCGATTGGATTGAGCTGGATCGACTTGCCGCCGCGCGTGACCACGAGCGTGTCGAGGTTGTAGGTGAGATCGGCCAGTTGCAGCACGCGGCTCTGCACGCCCTTGCCGCGGCGCCCGAGCACCTGCAGGCGCGCCTCGAGTTCCTGCAACGCAAAGGGTTTCACCATGTAGTCGTCGGCGCCGGAATCGAAACCGGTGAGTTTCTGTTCCAGCGCGTCGCGCGCGGTGAGCATCAGCACCGGTGTCTGCCGGCGCGCTTCCTGGCGCAGCTTGCGGCACAGTTCCAGGCCGTCCATGCCGGGCAGGGTGAGATCGAGCACGATCGCGTCGAATTCGTGGACCACGGCCAGGTGCAGGCCGGTGACGCCGTCGCCGGCGAAATCCACGACGTGGCCTTTTTCTTCCAGGTAGTCGCCGATGTTGGCGGCAATGTCGCTGTTGTCTTCGATGACAAGAATTCGCATGGGAGCAATCCTACTCGCTTTGGCGGGGGAGTCGTTCGTTGATCGCCACCGGCCCGCCCGAGTTCCCACGGCGCAATCGACAAAAACCGCAGGCAATAAAAAGGCCCAAGGAGGTGTCATTGGGGGAACACACCTGCCTTGGGCCTAAAGCTACTGCCCCGATTACCGTAATCTGCCTGTCACCTGACCTGACCTTAGGAGTGTCGAGCAGCCTACAGTGGCATCGATACTAGGTGTGGGGCGATTAAATCGGCGTTAAATCCACCGCGAGCTTTCGTTAATCCCGATTTCGTCAATCTCCAGGGTGACGACAGATCAGCGTCCCCGTCGGGGATTGGCATTTGTCGTCCGCGCCGGTCTTGCCGTGCAGGGTGAAGGCGAAGTTCTGGGTACGCGCCTGGCCCGCGGCGGATGCCGGGAAACGCCAGGCCCCGAGTGCCGCCTTGGCGGCATCCTCGAACATGGCGGTCGGCTGCGCGTGCAGGACGTGCACCTGGTTCACGCTGCCGTCGGCGCCGATGCGGTAGGACAGTTCCACGCTGCCTTCGATGCCGGCCGCCATCGCGCGCGGCGGATAGGCCGGCGGCACGATCTGCAGGGGCGGCAGTTCCACGTTCGGGGCAGTCGCAGCCTCGGCAAGCTCGGGTACGGAAACCCGCAGGAGTGCGTGGTCAGGCGCCAGATCGCGGATGCGGACAGGCGTCACGTCGCCGAGCTTTGTGCGCGCGGGCGCGATCCGAATCGCAAGATCCGCTGTCGATTCGCCGACGATTCCGATCGGTGCCAATGGCGCGATTTCCGGCACAGGCAGCGACACGACCAGTTTCGGCGGCGCGATCAATTGCACATTGCCGCTGACCAGGGCAAGCGCCTGCGCCGGCAATGCTTCCAGCGCGACGGCGAGATCGGCATTGCGCTGTTGCACGCGCCACGCGCCGAATACCAGGGTGGCGGCTGCCAGCAGCAGCGGCAGCAGCGCATTGCGCGGCGCGGGCTGCGCCATTGCGGCCACGCCGACGATGCGACGAATGCGCGTCAGCAGCTCGCCGCCACCGGCACCGAGCGCGGGCACGGCGAATCCCGGGTCGTGGCGCAATTCCTCGAGCCCGGCCAGCGCGCGCGCATAGGCCAGCGCCTTGCCCGAAGCGACTTGCAGGACGAGATCGTCGCAACACTCCTCGCGCGCGTTGCGCACGTCGCGCGAAATCCAGTGCACCACCGGGTGATAGAACAACACGGTTTCAAGGACGACCTGGGCCAGGTTGGCGAGATAGTCCCAGCGCCGGATGTGTCCGAGTTCGTGGGCGATGATCAATTCCACCTGCTGCGGCGGGAAGCCGCTGAGCAGGCTCGCCGGCAACAGGATCACCGGCTTGATCCAGCCGACCAGCATGGGCGTGACCACGCGCACCGAACTGAGCAAGCGCACCGAACGCATTACGCCGAAGCGCGCGCGCAAATGCGCCATGCGCGCTTCCCACGCCGCGCCGGGGCGGCTGGCGCTGCGCACCAGTCTCTGCAAATTGCGCCATTGCCACAACGATCGCGCGGCAATGGCGAGCACGCCACAAAACCACAGCGCCACCAGCCACGGCATCAGCGACCGCAACTGCCAGTGCGGCAGTTCCTGCGCGGCAACCGCGGCAACGCTGTCGAAGCTGCCGGCCGTCGGCGCGGCTGCCCCCGCTGTCGGCCAAAGCCAGGCCAGGGTAACCAGCGGGCAAAGCGCCAGCACGGCCAACAGGCAAAGGCCCAGGCGATAGCGCGTGCCTGCGTTTGCACACAACGGACGCAACAGGAAATACAGCAAGCCGACCGCAGCGCCCTGCCACAGGAAATGCAGCAAGACTGCGCCGAGCGCGTCGATCGCAAGCGACCAGTCCACGGGCAGGATCATGAGCGCTCCCCTTCCGCCTCGATCTTGTTGAGCAACGCACGAATCTCGGCCAGTTCCTCGCGCGAAGCGCCATGCTGGCTACCCAGCGCATGCAGCACCATCTGCGGCGTCGAGCCGTTGAACAAGCGCCGCGCCATGTCGGTGAGGTAACGCTTTTGCGTGCGCTGCTTGTTGATCGCCGAGCGATACACGTGCGCGCGCTGCGAATCGTCACGTTCGACCAAGCCCTTGGCGTGCATGATCTGCATGAGTTTTAACGCCGTGGTGTAGCCGGTGCCATCGCCCGCATAGAGCGTCTCGTGCACTTCACGCACTGTGGAAGGACCGCGATCCCACAGCACCCGCAGGATGCCCAGTTCGGCCGCGGTCGGCCAGTGCGATTCGGAAGCGTGTCGCGGACTCA
>DATIOA010000206.1:0-2871 GCA_035473575.1 Rudaea sp.
GTGGTGTGCAGGGCGCCGTCGAAAACCATGAACAGGTTCTCGCCCGCGCCCTCGCTCAACAAGCCAGTCGAGGCCAGCGCGATGCCTTCGCCGAAGCCCAGGCGCCGCGCTTCGCGCGCGATGAGCTGGCCGGAAAGGTAATTGCCGCCCGCTTTCGCGCCGGCCGGAATCGTATTCGGCGCGAAGCGCTGCCAGCTCGACACGCAGGCGTCGATGCCCGCTTCGAGCACGCCGGCGCCCAGATACGGACCCATGTCCCAGGCCGCGACGGCGACGTCGGTCGGGCATTCGGCGGAAAGGCCGAATCCGCCCAAGCCGCGAAATGCGACCGGGCGCAGGTACGCTTTCTTCAGATCGTTCGCCTTGATCACTTCACGACTGGCTTGCGCGAGTTCGTCTTGCGTGAACGGAATCGGCAGATCGTATATTTTCGCGGAGTGATACAAACGCTTGAGGTGATCGCTCAAGCGGAAGATCGCCTGGCCGTTGGGCGTCGCATAGCTGCGGATGCCCTCGAACACCGACGAACCGTAATGCACGGCGTGCGCCATCACGTGCGTCGTTGCTTCCGCCCAGGGTTTGATCTTGCCGTTGTGCCAGATGTACGGCGGATATTCTCGGGCCATGACGGTTCTCCGGGCGCAGTGCAGTTGCCAATTATGGCATGCTCCGCGTTTTGCCGATCCGGGAACCGCGCATGAGCGAGCACGACATCCTTCTCACTGCCGCATTCGCGCTCGTCGCCCTGCTGTATTCCAGCGTCGGTCATGCGGGTGCGTCGGGATACCTTGCGGTGATGGCGTTGGCGGAGCTTGCGCCGGCGCAGATGAAGCCGGTCGCGCTGATCATGAATACCGCGGTCGCAGCGATCGGCACCTGGAATTTCTGGCGCGGCGGCTGGTTTCGCTGGCGATTGTTCTGGCCGTTCGCGATCACGTCGATTCCGCTCGCGCTCGTCGGCGGCGCAGTCACCTTGCCGGACATCTATTACAAACCGCTAGTCGGCGCGGTGTTGCTGTACTCCGGCGCGCGCCTGCTGTTTCCGCCGCGCGGACGTGAGACAGATCTGCATCCGCCGGCGGTTCCGGTCGCGGTCGGCGCAGGTGCCGGTCTGGGATTTCTCTCGGGCCTCACCGGCGTCGGCGGCGGTATTTTCTTGAGTCCCCTCGTCGTGCTGCTCGGCTGGGGCAACGTGCGCGAGGCCTCGGGCGTGGCTGCGCCATTCATCCTGGTCAATTCCATCGCCGGCCTGATCGGCCGCGGACTCGTCAACACGTCGATTCCGGGTCCGACCCTGCCGTGGCTTGCCGCCGTGCTGGTTGGTGGCGTCGTCGGCTCGTGGCTTGGCGCGCGGCGTCTGCCGATGCCATCGATCCGGCGTCTGCTCGCGGTGGTGCTGGTTCTGGCCGGCGCGAAGATGTTGTTCGGGTTGGGCTAGAACCGCTCACACACCGCCAGCGTCGCCTTGGCCCGGTTCAATGTATAAAAGTGGATTCCCGGCGCTCCGCCGGCGTGCAGCTTGCGGCACAGGTCGGCGACCACGTCCGCGCCGAACTCGCGGATCGCTTCCGCGTCGTCGCGGTAGGCTTCCAGGCGCTTGGCAATCCAGCGCGGAATTTCCGCACCGCATAAATCCGAAAACCGCCGCAACTGCGCATATTGCGAGATTGGCATCACGCCCGGCACAATCGGAATATCGATGCCGTGTTTGCGCGCCTCGTCGACGAAACGGAAATAGGCATCCGGATTGTAGAAATACTGCGTGATCGCACCGTTCGCGCCGGCCTTCACCTTGGCCGCAAAGTTCTTGATATCGGCGTGCGCATCGCCAGCCTGCGGATGCATTTCCGGATAGCACGCGACTTCGATGTGAAAGAAGCCGTTGCATTCGCGGCGGATGAATTCCACCAGTTCGCTGGCGTAGCGGAAGTCTCCATAGCCCGCCATGCCCGACGGCATGTCGCCGCGCAGCGCGACGATGCGCCGGCACCCCATCGCCTTGTACTCGTCGAGCAACTTGCGGATTTCCTCGCGCGTGCCGCCCATGCACGACACGTGCGGCGCGGCATCCAGCGCATGCGCATCGCGCAGATGGCGCACGATCTGCGGCGTGTAAGCCAGCGTCGAGCCGCCCGCGCCGAAGGTGACGCTGACGTAGTCGGGCTTGAGCGCCTTGAGTTTCGGCAGCGCGGCTTCGAGCGTGGCTTTTTGTTCGTCGGTCTTGGGCGGAAAGAATTCGAAGCTGATCGATGGCATTGCGGCAAACCGGAATCGACGTCAGGGCGCAGTATATATCTCTTTGTCGCGATGAAGCGATATTCATCGCACTCATCAATTTGATCGTTGCCGCGCTTTGACCCTCGACGGTTGTGGCGTTATGTTCGCCATTGAGAACAGGGGAAATCAGAAATGGGACGTGCGAAGAAGGGAATTGTTGAAGACCTCGCCAGCTTGCCGTGGCCGGCCGGCGTCGTGTTCGGTGTGGGCATCTTTGCGGCGATTCGCTTCGGGCTGCCGGCCGTAGTGCACGGCAACCCGTTCGCACAGGCAGTGCTGCCGGCCGCGAATGTGATGTCGTGGATACTGCTCGGTTTCGGCTTGCTCGGCGCGGCCATGTCCTGGATTGGGCAGCAGCGCCGTCGCAGCTTGCTCGACACGCAACAAGGACTGGAGGACATCGCCAAGCTTGGCTGGCGGCATTTCGAGCAACTCGTTGGCGAAGCGTTTCGTCGTCAAGGCTACACAGTCGAAGAGACCGGACTCGGCGGAGCCGACGGCGGCATCGATCTCATTCTGCACAAGAACGGTCGCCGCGTGCTCGTGCAATGCAAGCAATGGCGGCAAAAACAGGTAGGCGCGAAGGTCGTGCGC
>DATIOA010000207.1:0-29261 GCA_035473575.1 Rudaea sp.
CCACCGGCGGCAGGAAGATGCCGATCTGCAGGTTGGCCAGGAAGATGATCCCAAGGTGCACCGGATCGATGCCGTAGTGCGTGGCCACCGGCAGAATCAGCGGAACGAGGATGATGATGGCCGGGAAGCCTTCCAGCAGCATGCCGAACACGAGCAGGAACGCGTTGAGCAGCAGCAGGAACGCGAACTTTCCCGAGATGCCCGCCTGCAGCGCCGAAAACAATTTTTCCGGCACATCGGCGTCGATCAGCCAGTTGGTCAACGCCAGCGAAAAGCCGAGCACGATCAGGATGGCGCCAACCAGCAGCATGGCCTCGCGGATCACGCGCGGGAGTTCGCCGAGCTTGATCTCGCGCCGAATCAGTACCGTCACGATCAGCACGTACAGCGCGGTCGCCGCGGCGGCTTCGGACGCTGCCAGCTTGCCGGTGTAGATGCCGATCAGGATGACGAAGGGCAGCGGAAGTTCCCAGGCCGCATCCTTGAGCGCCGCCCATACTTCGCCCGCGCTCGATGGCGGCGGTCGCGGCAGGTCGCGCGCTTTCCACGCGCTGTAGATCGACAGCATCACGACCATCAGCAGGCACGGCAGCAGGCCGGCCTTGAACAGCGCGTCGATGCTGACCGGCGGCGTGGTGTGGAATTGCTGCGCGACGACGCCGTACAGGATCAGCGGCATGGACGGCACCAGCAAAAGACCGAGGCTGCCGGCGGCAGTCAGCAGGCCCAGCGAAAAGCGCTCCTCGTAATGCGCCTGGCGCAACGCCGGGTACAACACGGCGCCGAGCGCGATCAAGGTGACGCCGGTCGCGCCGGTGAACGCGGTGAACAGGGTGCACGCGCAGACGGAGACGATGGCCAGCCCACCCGGCAGCCAACCGAACAGCGCGTTGGTCAGGCGCACCAAGCGCCGCGGTGCCTGGCTTTCGGCGAGCAGATAACCGGCCAGCGTGAACAGCGGAATCGCGATCAATGCCGGCATGTCGGCGAGGCGATAAAACTCGATCGCCACCGCGGCGCCGGGTTCGCCGGCGGCGTGGAATCCGAACAGCGCGATCGCCGCGATGATCGCGAACAACGGCGCACCGAGCGCAGCCAAAAGCACCAGCGCGCCAACGATCAACCAGATCATGGCGTCGGCCCGACCGTATGCATCAGCGGCGGCGTGTGTGCTGGCGGCGCGAACGCGCGCAGGACGAAGCGCAGCGCCATCAGTCCGAAACCCGTCGGCAGTATGGTTTCAGGAATCCATGCCGGCAGCGAAGCGAACGCGCTCGACGGCGCGGCGCTGGCGTAATCCACGCTCAGCATCACGTAGCTGTACCAGGCCAGGGCCGCGCAGATGGCGGCGGCAAATCCAAACGTGAGGATGCGCGCGATCTTCTGCGCCAGCGGGGAAAGAAAGCGTTGCAGCACGTCCAGGGCGATGTGTTTTTCGTCACGTACCGCGGCCAGCGCACCCAGCATGCCGGTCCACAGCACGAGCTGGCGCATCAGCGGATCGGCCCAGGAAATACCGGTGTGGAAGAAATCGCGCAGGATGATCTGGCTGCCGGCGAGCCCGACCAGAATCAACACGAGAACCGCGAGCAGCCAGTCTTCGATGCGGCGCAGGATGTCCAGCGCACGCTGCAAGATCACTTGCTCCGCGCCGCCGCCAGCGCCTTGTCCAACGCGGCCGCCATTTCCGGCGTGATCTCGCCCGCAGCCTGCAGTTGCCTGCGCGCATCCGCACCGACCGCTTCCCACGACGCGGTTTCGGCGGCATTCGGCGTGAAGATTTCCACGCCCTGCTTCTGCAGCGCGAGCTTGGCCTGCGCGTTGTCGTCGCGATTGATCTTTTCCAGGCGCACGAACGCGGCGGCGAGATCGTCGTTCACCGCTTTCTGGTCGGCAGGAGTCAGCGCATCGACGATTTTCTTGTCGATCACGAGAATTCCGACCACGTAGGTGATCGGCAAATCCACCATGTGTCGCACCTTGGTGTGCCACTGGAAAGCGATGGCGCCCGCCGGTGTGTTGGCGACGGTGTCGATGAGTCCGGTTTGCAAGCTGGTGTAGACGTCGGCAAGCGGCAGCGAAATCGGCGTGACGCCACCGGCCTTGAAGCCGGCTTCGGCGACGCGATCGCCCTGCGGCACCCAGACCTTGGCGGCTTTCAGGTCATCCTTGTTCTTGATGTCCTTCACGCTCATCAGGTAGGCGAAACCGCCGCCACTTATGCCCGCGACGTCGAAACCGGCCTTGTCGAATTCCTGCCTGAGCAACGGATCGAGCTGTGCACGCACCTTGTCGACTTCATCCTGGGTCTTGAACGCGAACGGCAGGCTGTAGACCTGCGCGTCCTTGACGACCTGCGACAGTTCGCCGCCGGTGAAGGCGCCGCCCTGCAACTGGCCGATGCGGATCTTGCGCATCACCGTCGGCTCGTCGCCCATGACGCCACCCGGATAGAACTTGATCTCGACGCGGCCATCGGTGTCCTTTTTCACCGCGTCGGCGCCGGCGCGCATCTCGCGCATCCACGCCGTGCCGTCGGGCGCGACGGTGGCGATCTTGATGGTCGTGGCGGCCTGGGCAAAACCCGCGAACAGCAGCGCGGCAAGCAATGTGTATTTGTTCATTTGTGCAGTTCCAAAATCAGAAATAGTCCTTGCCGGATTCGAGCAGGGCTTTCGCCTTTTCCTTCGCCAGCGTATTGATGAGGGTCAATCCCGGCGCGTGCGGATCGGCGGCGAGCACTTCGTTCAACAGCTTGTCATGCAGGTCCTTGTCGAAAATCAGACGCGCATAGAACTGTGCATACAGCACGCGCACCATCTGGTTCTTGCCGCCGGACAATTCCAGCGCCTTCTCGAAATAGGCCTTGCCCTGCTCGGGTTTGCCACCGAGCGAGGCTGGACGAATCGAATTGATCACACCCAGGTAAAGATACGCGCCGCCGTTGTCGTAATGCGGATCCAGCGACGTGCAGCGTTCCAGCGTCGCTTGCAGCTTGGGCAGATCGGCGATCGCGTTCCAGTCGCCGCTGTTGACCTGGATTTTTCCGGCCCAGGCCGCGGCGAATCCGTACACCACCGGCACGTCGCCGCGGTCGGTCTTGTTCAGTTCGGCAACGTAGGCGTCGTAGGGCTTGTCCAGCGCCTCGCAAAGATCCTTTTTGCGCAGGCATAGCGCGCGGTGCGCGTAATTCCAACTGCGGTCGGCCAGACGCTGCGCGCGTGCGGGGTCGCTGACGAATCCGCCGGCGTAGGCGCCGTAGAGTTTCGCGCCGGCGAGCAAGGCTCCGGCATTGTCCGGATCGCCATTGATCATGCCGTCGATCAACAGCAGGTAGGCCGGCACGCCGTCGCGCACGGTACCGGGATCGTCCTCGTTGAGGATCGCCGTGGTCAGGTTGTCGGCAAACTGGTCGGTCGCCTTGCGCATGACGCTGCCGCAGGCGGCGAGCAGTACGCCGCCGAGCAACACGACAAAACGCAGGCGGCGCATCGGCAGGAGATTCGAAATCATGGGGCGCGAAGGATAGCCCAAGTCACCCGTAATTCGCAGTGAAAGCGCGGCGCAATTGCGCCGCGATTCAGAAAAGTTCGGCGGCTTCCAGGGTGTTTTCCATCAAAGTCGCGACCGTCATCGGCCCCACCCCGCCAGGCACCGGCGTGATCCACGACGCGCGTTCGGCGGCGGGCGCGAATTCCACATCGCCAACCAGCGATCCGTCGTCCATGCGGTTGATGCCGACGTCGATCACCACCGCCCCGGGTTTGATCCAGACGCCCTTGACCAGGCCGGGTTTGCCCGCCGCGACGATGACGATGTCGCCCTCGCCCACTTCGTGCGCCAGGTCGCGGGTGAACTTGTGGCAGCAGATGGTGGTGCAGCCGGCCAGCATCAGCTCGAACGCCAGCGGCCGGCCGACGTGGTTGGATACGCCGACGACGACGGCGGATTGGCCGCGCACCGGGCGGTCGGTATGCGCGAGCAGGGTCATCACGCCCTTGGACGTGCACGGCCTCAATCCACGCTGGCGCAGGGCGAGCCGACCGATGTTCTCCGGATGAAATCCATCGACGTCCTTGCGCGGGTCGATGCGATTGATCAGCGCGTTCGCATCGATGTGCGCCGGCAACGGCAACTGCACGAGGATGCCGTGGATCTGCGCATCGGCGTTGAGCTTGTCGATCAGCGCGGCGAGTTCGGCCTGCGTCGTCGCTGCCGGCAGGTCGTAATCGCGCGAGCGGAACCCGACGTGCCTGCAGGCACGGCGCTTGTTGCGCACATAAACGGCGGAAGCGGCATCATCGCCGACCAACACAACGGCCAGCCCCGGCGCCGCCCTGCCCTGCGCCACGCGCTGGGCCACGCGCGCGTGCAGGTTGTCGAGCAATTCGTCGGCAATGCGTTTGCCGTCGAGGATCCGGGCGGCCATCGAACAATCCTGCGCTGGGCGGGCGCCGCATTCTACCGTCCCGGGCGCATCCCACAAACTCCGGCGGCGCTACAATGGCGCATCGGCACCACCAAGGAGCTGATCATGAGCACGAATGACACTGTCGAGATCGAGGCCGCGGCATTCCGCCGCCTGCTGCAACACCTAATTGTCGAGCGCAGCGACGTACAGAACATCGACCTGATGATCCTGGCCGGGTTCTGCCGCAATTGTCTCGCCGATTGGTATCGTGAGGCCGCCGCCGAACGCGGCGTGGAAATCGGCAAGGACGCCGCGCGCGAGCGCATCTACGGCGAACCCTACGCGAACTGGAAAGCGAAGTACGGCAAGGAAGCGACGCAGGAACAACTTTTCGCGTTGGCGCTGGCCGAAACCAGGCACCCGAAGGAATAGCAGGATCAGTGCGCCGAGCACACCCGTTCGATGTCGGCGTAACCGCGGAATTGCGCGTTCGCACCACAACCGGGACACTGCGGATCGCGCGGCAGGCGCAGTTCGCGGAATGTCGCGGCGAGCGCGTCGAAGCACAGCAGGCGGCCGACCAGCGGCTGGCCGATATCGAGCAGCAGTTTTACCGCCTCGTTCGTTTGCAGCAGGCCGATGATGCCGGGCAACACGCCCAGCACGCCGGCTTCGGCGCAGTTCGGCGCGTCCGCCGCCGCGGGCGGCTCGGGAAACAGGCAGCGATAGCACGGCGAATCTTCGCGGCGCGCATCGAACACGCTGACTTGCCCGGTGAAGCGATGCACGGCGCCGTAGACGAGCGGAATGCGCAGGCGCCGGCAGGCAGCGTCCAATAGATAGCGGGTCGGGAAATTGTCGGCGCCGTCGATCACCACATCGTGATCGCGGATCAAGTCTTCCACGTTCGCTGCTTGCAGGCGCTGCGCAACGGTTGCGATCCTGACGCCCGGATTGAGCGCACTCAAGGCGATGCGCGCGGATTCCGTCTTGGGCTGGCCGACACGCGCATCCGTGTGCAGCACCTGACGTTGCAAATTGGATTTTTCAACGACGTCGTTGTCGATCAAGGTCAGCGTGCCGACACCTGCCGCAGCCAGGTACAAGCCGGCGGGCGATCCCAAGCCACCGGCGCCGATCAGGGCCACGCGCGATTCCAGCAAGCGCTGCTGACCAGCGGCTCCGACCTCGGGCAACAGCAGATGGCGCGAATAACGCTCTGCGGCGTCCGCATCGAACGCGCCTCGATCCACCGGCAGGCCTTCTGCGGCCCAGCGCACGAAGCCGCCTTCGACCGATGCAAGCAGCGTGTAGCCCAGCTCATGCAATGCCATTGCCGCGTGCAGCGAACGCTGGCCGTGCGCGCAACTGAGCAGCAGCGGTGTGTCCAGTCCAGGTGCGATGGCGGCGATGCGGTCGAGGATTTCGCCGAGCGGCACGCCGATCGCGCCCGCGGGTTTGCCGGCAGAGCGTTCGTCGTCCTCGCGTACGTCAATGAGCAGAGCGCCGTCTTGCTGCCGGCGCAGCGCTTCGTCCGGATTAATGCGTTCGATCATGCGCGCATTATCTCTCAGGCAGGCCAACCCGGCAGCGGAATCGCGCGAACCGATTCTCCTGCCACAAACCGGCGCTCACCCTCCGGCAGCAGGATCAGCGCATCGGCCTCGGCCACGCCACGCAACATGCCCGAGCCTTGCCGCGCATGCGGCGTCGCCCACAGGATGGCCTGTTCGTCCCACTCCAGGCGTGCGCGCAGGAATTCGACACGCGCATGGCGCTTGTCGATCGCGCTGCGCAAGCGCGCATGCAAGGTCGCGGGCGCAGCGTTCGCACCGCACATCGCATCCAGCGCGGGCTTGACGAGCACGGTCGAGATCGCGAACCCGGACACCGGATTGCCGGGCAGCGCGCACAGCATGGCGCGGCCGACGCGGCCGAACAGGAACGGCATGCCGGGTTTGACGCGCACTTTCCAGAAAACCACTTTGCCGATTTTCGCGACAAGACGCGGCAGGAAGTCTGCCTCGCCCGCCGACACGCCGCCGCTCGTCACCACGATGTCGGCATCCTCGCCGGCAGTTCGCAACGCATCGCGCAGTGCGACAGGATCGTCGCGGACGCGCTCGTGACGGACAAGTTCCACGCCGAAACTCTCCAGCAAGCCGCCAAGGCTGTAGCGATTGCTGTCATGAATCTGGCCAAAGCCGAGTTCCATGCCCGGGCCGACCAACTCATCGCCCGTCGTCAGCAACACCGCACGCGGACGCCGGGTTACACCCACCTGTGCGATGCCAAACGAAGCCAGCACTCCCATCTGCGCCGGGCCGATCCGGCAACCGCGTTGGAGCGCGATGTCTCCGGCGCGATAGTCCTCGCCCGCCGGACGCACGTTCATGCCGGCCGCCGCGCCTGCGGCGACGATGATCCGGTCGCCATCGACGCGAGTATTTTCCTTCATCACCACCGTATCGCTGCCGGGCGGAATTGGCGCTCCCGTCGTGATGCGGACGCAACAATCGGCGTCGACTCTCGGCGCCGCACGGCCACCAGCAAAGATTTCGCCGCACAGGGCAAACGCCTTTTCGCCGGATGCCGGCAGGTCGGCGCCGCGCACGGCAAAACCATCCATGGCCGAATTGGCAAAGCCGGGAACGTCGTGCGGTGCCACGACGTCGTGCGCGAGGATGCGCCCGCGCGCGCCCTCGATGGGCACCGGTTCCGGTGCCAGCGCCTGCTGCTTCGCAATTTCCAGCATGCGCGCGCGTGCTTCGTCCACGCTCAGACCGGTCGGGAAAATATCGTCTTCCTCAGCCATGGGTGCTGCGTTCCCACTGCCGGAAATCCTCCGGCGTATTGAGATTGTCGAATTCCTTGGCCCGGCCGGAAAAATCGGCGAGAGTCCGATGCAGGCTCTGTTGCCAGCGGATCACCGGCATGTCGTTCTGCAACGCTCCCTCGGCATTGGCGGCCAATGAGCGACGATACAGCGCAAACAGCGGTTGTACGCGCATGCCGTCGAAAACCGCGGCGACGTCGCGGTTTTCGTCCGCCGCGACATCGTGCAAACGCATGGCGAGGTCGCGCGGCGGCTGCGGGCAATCCACCGGAACCGTGAGCAGCCATGCGCTGCCGCACGCACGCAGCGCGGCGGCTATGCCCGCCAGCGGACCACGGAACTCGTGCCCAGCATCGGCGATCACCGGCGCGAATTCGGCGTAACGATCGGCATTGCGGTTTGCGCAGATCACGATGGGGTCTGCTTGCCCATGCAGTGCGGCGATCACGTGCGCGATCAGTGGTCGACCATCGAGTTCAAGAAGGCCCTTGTCTTCGCCACCGACGCGCCGACCTTCCCCGCCGGCAAGTATTGCCGCAGTAATGACCGCTGGATCGAAGGCAGGCACGGCTCAGCGTTTTTTCGCTTTGCGAATCATGCGCTGGCGTTTGCGCTTCTGGCCTTCGGTCAGCTCGTTCTTGCGTCCGGCATAGGGATTCTCGCTTTCGCGGAATTCGATGCGGATCGGCGTGCCTTCGAGCTTGAAGCGCTTGCGAAAGAAATTTTCGAGATAACGGCGATACGCTTCGGCGACATGACGGGTGCGACTGCCATGGATCACGATGCCCGGTGGATTGGTGCCACCCGGGTGAGCGAAACGCAGCTTCGGCGCATGTCCGCGCACCATGGGCGGCTGGTAGCTCGCGTAGGCCTTTTCCAGCGCGCGCGTGAGTTCGGCGGTGCTGAATTCGCGCGTTGTCGAAGCATGCGCGCGATCGATGGCTTTCATCAGTTCGGCGATGCCGCTGCCGTGCAGAGCGGAAATCGTCACCACGCGCACGTAGCCGACGAAATCGAGCTTGCGCGACAGCGATGCACGGCATTGTTCGCGTTCGTAGGTCGACAAGCCATCCCATTTGTTCACCGCGATCACCAATGCGCGGCGCTCGTCGAGCACATGGCCGATGACAGTTGCGTCCTGTTCGGAAACGCCCTCGCGCGCATCCAGCATCACGACCGCGACATGCGCTGCGGCAATGGACTGCAGGGTCTTGATGACGCTGAATTTCTCCACCGCTTCTTCCACACGCGCGCGGCGACGCACGCCGGCCGTGTCGATCAGGGTATAACGCTTGCCGTCGCGCTCGAGCCGAACACGGATCGCGTCGCGCGTGGTGCCGGCCACATCGGATACGACCACGCGCTCCTCGCCGAGCAGGCGGTTGACGAGGGTGGACTTGCCCACGTTCGGACGGCCGACGATGGCAACGCGCACGCCGTCGTCGGCATTTTCCGCAGCCAGCGCATCCGGATCGGCCTGCGGCAGGCCCGCCAGCAAGGCTTCGACCAGCGCCGGCACGCCACGTCCGTGCGAGGCCGCCAACGGCAGCGGCGCGGGAAATCCCATTTTGGAAAATTCCGCAAGTGCGGCATTCTCATCGAGGCCATCCGTCTTGTTGATGGCCAGCAAGACCGGTTTGCCGCTGCGACGCAACGCGTCGAGGATGTTGCGGTCCGTCGGCAACAAGCCATCGCGCGCATCGACCACGAAAACGACACAGTCCGCCTCGGCAACGGCAGTTTGCACCTGGCGCCCGGTGAGTTCGCCGATACCTTCCTTGTCCCCCGTCAGGCCGCCGGTATCGACCACGACGAACTCGCGCGCGCCCGACCGGCACACGCCGTATTGACGATCGCGCGTCAGCCCGGGCAGATCGTGCACGAGCGCGTCGCGCGTGCGCGTGAGCACGTTGAAGATCGTGGATTTGCCGACGTTGGGGCGGCCGACGAGTGCGACTACTGGCAACATGATCCACGGATTCCGTTCATGGTTCGACAAGCTCGCCACGAACGGAATCGATCCGCTGTCCGTTCGTCCTGAGCTTGTCGAAGGACGAACGAGTATATGAATTATTTTGCTACGCGATACGCGCCGACCACGCCGTCGACATCTTCGACATAGACGGTGTCGCCGACGACCAGCGGCGCGGCCTGGATCGCATGCTTGGACAGGCGCATGCGCGCGACGAACTTGCCGTCGCTCGCGGACAGCCAGTGCACCCAGCCTTCCATGTCGCCCATGACGACGGCATCGCCGATCGCACTGGATTCGCCGAGCCAGCGGTATTTGAGCCCGTCCTGCTTCCAGTTCGAGGCGCCGGTGCGCAGGTCCAGCGCCCACACTTCGGAGTCGGCATCGCTGACGTAAATCTGCGTGGCGGCAAGCGCGACGCCCGTATAGCTCGACAGCGGGTGCGTCCACAGCGGCCGGCCGGATTCGGCAATCAATGCCGCGGTCATGCCCTGGTAACCGGCGGCGTAAACCACGCCATCCGCCACGGCGATTCCACCATCGATGTCCTGCAGGCGGGCGATGTCGGTACGTCCCTCGCCTGTGGCGAGCGTCTGCTCCCACATGACATTGCCGTCAGCCAGGCGCAGCGCGACGAGCTTGCCGCTGTCTTCGCCGGCATAGACCACACCATTGGCGATGATCGGCGCGGCATTGCCGCGCAGGCTCAGCACCGGCACCGCGGAACGGTCGTAGACCCAGCGACGCGATCCGTCGGAGGCGTTCAGACCGAACAGCCGGCCGTCGTCGGTACGCGCCACGACGATGCCGTCGGCGATCGCCGGTGCCGCAATGACCTCGGAGGAAACCTGAGCCACCCAACGCTCGGCGCCGCTGCCGGCGTCGAGCGCGCGCACTTCGCCTTCCAGTCCACCGACCACGAGCAGGCCGCCATCCACCGCCGGGCCGCCAGCCCAGCGCACCGAATGCTGGCCAAGATGCAGGATGAAGCCGTGGCGTTGACCGAAACGCTTGCTCCAGAGCGTGCGCCCGGATGCGGCATCCAGCGCGGCGACGTCGCCATTGACTCCCGCGACGTACAACTTGCCGTCCGCATACGCGGGCGCGACATGCGCCCCGCTTGCGCCGGCGCCAGCCGTGGGATGCGTATCCCACAGCTTTTGCACATTCAGCGTGGGCGTGAACTGCACCAGCGGCGTGGGCGGCTGGATGTTTTCCTTCTTGGTGTCGTTGAACCAGCCCTTGATGGTGGCGCAACCGCTCGTTGCCACGGCGAGCGCCAGCAGGATCGCGATGCGCTTCATGAGCCTTTTTTCTCCACGCCGGCGAGGTTGTCGAGCTTCATCTGCACGAACGCGCGGTTGGCGGCGTTCGCGTCGAGATGGGTCAACGCATCCGTGTACGCACTGCGCGCATCTGCGCTACGGCCGAGAACGGACAACGCATCGCCGCGCAGTTCGTTGCGCAGCGCCGCGTATCCATCTTCGGGCAGGCTGTCGAGCAGGGTCAGCGCATCCTGCGCCTTCTTCTGTGCAATTTCGGAACGCGCCAGGTTCAGGCCCGCCAGCGTTTTCAGCGCACCGATGCCGGCATGATCGTAGGCACCGCGCAGGGCCTTGTTCGCCGCCTCGTCATCGCCGCGCGCGGCATCGTCGCTGGCCAGCAGCATTGCGGCGAGGACGGCATAAGGCGTATCCGCATAGTCGCTTTGCAGTTTGGCCGCGATGGCCTTCGCGCCATCGACGTCCTTTTTCGTCAGATCGTCCCGGAATACCTGGTATTGCGTGGCAGCGTCGAGGCGGTGCGCATTGCGGTGGCCGCGCCATTGCTGCCAGCCGAAGATGAGCACCAGACCGAGGCCGACCCCGATCAGGATGGACAGCGCGTTTTCGCGCAGCCACTTCTGTACCAACTCGCCTTGTTCGTGTTCGTCCAGTACGTCGAAAGCCATTGCGATTTCCAGGAAATGGGATTGAATTCGTCGATTGCGCGCGGCACCGCCACGCGCGAGGGTGCGTAGGGTAGCAGGAACGCAAGCGGCACGGGTTCAATACGCGTTAGCAAGTCGCATGAGCGCAGGCAACGGTTACTCGCCGGTTCATGCAGTCGTTCAACCGCCGTGCGCCGTACTCGCCGTGCCGTCCACGATCTTCAGGTGGGCGACGTTCGCACGGCGGAAAGTCGCCAGATCGAGCGGCTTGCCGTCGATGGTCAGGGACGCGCCGTCGGCGTTGCCGATACGGATATCCAGCACCTTATCGCTGGCGTAGTCGCGTTCGCTGCCGGCCGGCAGCAATCCGTATTCGATCTTCGCGCCAGCGGCGTCGACGATTTCGACCCAACTGGCCTGGGTCAGGCTCAGGTGCATGCGGTTGCCGGAATTGGATACCGGCGCGGAAACGGCGGCGGGCCTGCTTTCCGCCACTGCTGCCGGAAACGGCGTCATCGATGCGACGAGCGGGGCTTCTTCGGGCTTGGCCGGCGCGGGAGCAGCCGCCAGTCGTACCGGAGGTTGGGAAACAAGGCTGTCCGCGGTCGGTGCGGCGATGGCGTGATCGGCAAGCGACGCGGCGATGGCGGGCGGCGGCGTGTCCAATGACATGATGCGTGTCAGGTTCTGGTCGAAACCCGCGCGCAGGGCCAGCAGCACGGCGGGAACGACAATCACGCCGGTAAGGATCAGGTACAGGGCCGAACCGGAATAGCGCTCGAACAGATAACGCGGATGCGAGATCGTGCCATTCGTGGTCAATGGCGGCAGTTCGGCATGATCCTGCACGGCGCGGTCGGCCAACACCTGCGGCAGGTCGAGCAATTGCAGGTATTTGCTCAGGTAACCGCGCAGGAACACGCCATGCCCGATGCGCTCGAATTGCTCGGCTTCCAGTGCCTTCACAACCGTGACTGGCAGCTTGAGCGCATGCGAAGCCGCGTCGCAACTCAAGCCCTTCGCCTCGCGCGCGGCGCGCAGGCGTTGCCCCAGCGATGCATCGAGCGCGCATGCCGGCTGCGATGGAGCCGGTTCGGCTGAAACCGGCGACAAATCGGGCTCGATGCAAACCGGCATCACGATTTCCTCCGCGGCCAACTCCACTGGCACCAGATCGGACGCCTCGGCGTCGGTATCGACCAGCGGCAACAGCGATTGCTGCTCCGTTGCTTCAACATGCGAGCTTGCATGCAGGTGGAAGCGGAACTTGTTCTTGTTTCTGCGCTTGCTCATGGGGCTATGGCGATTTGGGCGCGACGGCGTCGAGCGAATGGGTTTGATCCGAATCCGGGAAATCCTTGCGCAGGCGATCGGCGTAACCGCGCGCCGCATCCGCGTGGCCAAGCTTCACCTCGATATTGCGCGCCAGCAGCAAGGCGGCCGGATCCGGATGACCGAGCGCCTCGAAGCGCTGGATGAAGGCGCGGGCGCGAAAGAAATCATCCTTGGCGTAAAGCACCCGTGCCATGTAGTACAACGCCAAAGCGTTTTTGGGATCGACTTCGAGCGCGCGGCGGAAATCGGTCACGGCGTCGTCGTTGCGCGCACCGCCGCCGTGTTCGACCAGGCAGATGCCGGCGTTGGCATAAAGCACGGCTGGTGTCTTGTAGAACGGATCGCGCATCGCCTGCGCGTAGTATGTCTGCGCCTCGTCGTATTGGCCTTTGGCGCACAGAAACTGGCCGTAGTTGTTGTTGGTGTCGCCAGACTTCGGCGCCAACTCGACCGCACGCTTGTAATGCTTGCCGGCTTCCTCGACGTTGCCGATACGTTCGTACAACACGGCAATAACGGTATGCGCGTCGACGTATTTGTCGTCGTATTGCAACGCCTTCTGCAGATTGTCGAGCGCCAGTTCGAGCTTGCCCTGCTGCATGTAATGCTGGCCGAGTTCGACGCGGATCTGCGCCGCATCCTGGCGTTTATCGGACTTGCTGTCGCCAACGCGCGTGCCGCCCGTCGACTCGCAGGCCGTCAGCGCGACGCAAATCGCCGCCAGGAAAATTCCGCGCAAAACCTCATGCCGCATCACGCGCTCCTTCTTCGATGCGACGGCGGAATTCCGCCTGCCGCCGGGTACGATCCATCACCTGCCCCTTCAACTGGCCGCAGGCGGCGTCGATGTCGTCGCCGCGCGTGCGCCGCACCATGGTCAGCACGCCGGCGTCGAGCAAGGTCTTCTGGAAACTGCGGATCGTGTCTTCGTCGGAACGCTCGTACTGCGTACCGGCGAACGTGTTGAACGGAATCAGGTTTACCTTGCCCGGCACCTGGCGCATCAGCTTGACGAGCTGGCGCGCGTGTTCGGGTTTGTCGTTCACGCCCTTGAGCATGGTGTATTCGAACGTGATCGTGGTGCGCGCACGGCGTGCGGCGAAGCGCTGGCAGGCGCCGAGCAGTTCGGCGATGGGGTATTTCTTGTTGAGCGGCACGAGCTGCGTGCGCAGTTCGTCGTTCGGCGCGTGCAACGACACGGCGAGCGAAACGTCCGCAACTTCGCCGAGCTTGTCGATCATCGGCACGAGGCCGGCGGTGGACAACGTCACGCGCTTGTTGGCGAGGCCAAAGCCGAGGTCGTCACGCATCACGCTCATCGCGCGCACGACGTTGTCGAAGTTCAGCAAGGGCTCGCCCATGCCCATCATCACCACATTGGTGAGCTTGCGCTGCTGGTGCGGCACATTGCCCAGATGCTTCGCCGCGACGAACACCTGGCCGATGATTTCCGCGGCGGACAGGTTGCGGTTGAAGCCCTGCGTGCCGGTCGAGCAAAACGTGCAATTCAGGCCGCAACCGATCTGCGAGGACACGCACAGCGTACCGCGACTGGATTCGGGGATGAACACGGTTTCCACCGCGTTGCCGCCATCCATGCCGAGCAGCCATTTGTAGGTGGCATCGGCCGCCTGTTTCTCGAACAGGGTCTTGGGCGGAGCGATCTCGGCGACGGCTTCGAGTTTGTCGCGCAGCGCCTTGCCGACATCCGTCATCTGCGCGAATTCAGTGGCGTGGCGGTGGTAGATCCACTTCATCACCTGCTCGGCGCGATACGGCTTCTCGCCGAGCTGCGCGAACAGGTCGCGCAACCCTTGCCGATCGTAGTCGAGCAGGTTGACTTTCGTCGTCACGTCATGCACTCAGCGCGAACACAATTCCACGCCACTGAAAAAGTACGCAATTTCCACATTTGCAGTTTCTGGCGCGTCGGAACCGTGTACCGCGTTTGCGTCGATCGATTGTGCGAAATCGGCGCGGATCGTTCCGGGCGCCGCTTTCTTCGGATCGGTCGCGCCCATCAAGTCGCGATTCTTGGCGATCGCACCTTCGCCTTCGAGCGCCTGGATCATCACCGGACCGGAGATCATGAATTCGACGAGCGGCTTGAAGAACGGACGCTCGCGATGCACCGCGTAAAATCCTTCGGCTTCGGCGCGCGAGAGCTGTTTCATTTTCGCGGCGATGACTTTCAATCCGGCTTTTTCGAAACGCGCATAAATTTCGCCGATGACATTTTTCGCAACGGCATCGGGCTTGATGATGGACAGGGTGCGCTCCGGCGCCATGTGTTTTTCTCCATAAATGAGGCTGTAAAGAGTGGGAATCTTAACATCTATTTCGCGGGATTCCGAGGGCTTACGTCACAAAACCTCCATGGATTCTACGCACCATACCGACCCCGTGCGCAACCCTCGGCGCAACCGCTTCCGGAACACATGGTAGTCTTTCCGATCGACCGGCGAGTTTGACCAGCATTCGACCGTCCGACTAGAATTCAAACGATCGTTCCATGCAGTACGGCCGGGAATCTCCCATCCGGCGGGGACCAAGGAATCCGGTTTGAACGCCCCCCATTTCTCCACCAAGCAGCGCATCCTGGATTCGGCCGAGTCCCTGTTCGCGCGCCACGGTTTCGCCGGCGCATCGCTGCGCCAGGTCACCGCCTCGGCCCAGGTCAACCTGGCCGCGGTCAACTACCACTTCGGTTCCAAGGAAAACCTCATCAACGAGGTCTTCCGGCGTCGCCTGGACACGCTCAACGAGGAACGGCTGGCCGCGCTGGCCACTGCGCTCAAGAAGCCGCAATTCGGCCTCGAAGACGTCCTCGACGCCTTCGTGCGCCCGGCGCTCGCCTTGTCGATGGACCACGACGGCGGCGCCGGCTTCGTGCGCGTGCTGGCGCGTGCGTTCGCCGAGCACAACGAACGCCTGCGCAAGTTCCTGCACGACAACTACAGCCACGTGCTCAAGCAGTTCGTCGCTGCCTTCGCCCAGGCACTGCCGCATCTGGACAAACAGGAACTTTACTGGCGCCTGGATATCGTCAGCGGTGCGCTCACCTATGCGATGGCCGATTTCGGCGTGATCAAGCGCCGCCCCGGCATGTCCGAGGCGCAGCACCGGAACCTGGCCGCCGAGCATCTGATCAAATTCGCCGCCGCCGGCTTGAAGGCGGGTTGAAGTACACATTCCAAGTCACTGTTTTCGAATCACGAGGTTTTCATGAGTAATTCTCCGTTGCTGATCCGCAAGGCGGCCGTGCTGGGCGCCGGCGTCATGGGTGCGCAAATCGCCGCGCACCTGACCAATGCCAATGTCGAAACCGTGTTGTTCGACCTGACCGCGAAGGACGGCGATCCGAATTCGATCGTGCTCAAGGCTGTCGACAACCTGAAAAAGTTGTCGCCCGCCCCGCTCGCGGACAAGTCGCGCGCCGGTGCCATTGTCCCGGCCAATTACGACGCGAATCTGGAATGGCTCAAGGGTTGCGACCTCGTCGTCGAGGCAATCGCCGAACGCCTGGACTGGAAGCGCGACCTGTACGCGAAAATTGCACCATTCGTTGCCCCGAATGCGATCTTGGCAAGCAATACATCTGGATTGAGTATCAATAGCTTGGCAGATGTTCTTGACGAAAGACTTCATCATCGGTTCTGTGGCGTGCACTTCTTCAATCCGCCGCGGTACATGCATCTGGTCGAAGTCATTCCCTGTGCCAAGACCGACCCCGCTGTCCTGACCGGACTTGAAGCCTTCCTCACCACCACGCTCGGCAAGGGCGTGATCTTTGCCAAGGACACACCGAATTTCATCGGCAACCGCATCGGCGTTTTCTCGATGCTGGCGACGATGCACCACACCGAGCAGTTCAAGCTGAGCTACGACGTGGTCGATGCGCTGACCGGCCCGGCGATCGGGCATCCCAAGAGCGCCACTTATCGCACCTCCGACGTCGTCGGCCTGGACACGATGGGCCACGTCATCAAGACCATGGACGACAACCTGCCCAAGGATCCGTGGCACGACCATTACAAGGTGCCGGCCGTGGTGCAGGCGCTGATCGCCAAAGGCGCGCTTGGCCAGAAGACCGGCGCCGGATTCTTCCGCAAGGTCGGCAAGGACATTCTGGTGCTCGATCCGGCGAAAGCGGATTACGTGCCGCAGACCGGCAAGGTCAGCGACGAGGTCGCCGCCATCCTGAAACTGAAAACGCCGGCCGAGCAGTTCGCCAAGCTGCGCGCGAGCAGCGACCCGCAGGCGCAATTCCTGTGGGCGATCCACCGCGATCTGTTCCACTACGCGGCTTACTGGCTCGGCGACATCGCCGCCAGCGCACGCGACATCGACTTTGCCATGCGCTGGGGCTACGGCTGGAAACTCGGCCCGTTCGAGACTTGGCAGGCAGCCGGCTGGGCGGACGTGGCCAAGTGGATTTCCGAGGACATCGCTGCCGGCAAAGCCATGAGCAAGGCCGCGCTGCCCGACTGGGCGACCGATGCCAGGCGTCGTGGCGTGCACGATGCGGCAGGTTCGTGGTCCGCGGCAACGGGCAAGCAGGTGCCGGTATCGAATGCGCCGGTATACAAACGCCAGTTGTTCCCGCAGACCGTGCTCGGCACCAAGACCGATACCGGCAAGACGATCTTCGAAACCGATGACGTGCGCCTGTGGAATCTGGGCGGCGACGACATCGCGATCCTGTCGTTCAAGAGCAAGATGCACACCATCGGCGCGGGCGTGCTCGACGGCGTGAATCGCGCCGTGGACGAGGCCGAGCGCGGCTTCAAGGCGCTCGTGGTCTGGCAGGATTCCGAACCCTTCAGCGTAGGCGCCAATCTCAAGGAAGCAGGCGCCATGTTCCAGGCCGGCAAGGTCGCCGAGTTCGATGCTTTCATCAATCGCTTCCAGCAGACCAGCATGCGCATGAAGCATGCGCTGGTGCCGGTCGTTGCCGCGGTGCGCGGCATGGCGCTCGGCGGCGGCTGCGAATTCCAGATGCATTCGGCGCGCACGGTCGCAGCGCTGGAAAGTTACATCGGCCTGGTCGAAGCCGGCGTCGGCTTGCTGCCCGCGGGCGGCGGCCTCAAGGAGCTCGCCCTGCGCGCCTCGCAGCACGCTTTTGGCGGTGATGTCTTTACCGCGCTGAAAGGCAGCTTCGAAACCGTGGCGATGGCCAAGACTTCGGGTAGTGCGCTGGAAGCCAAGGAACTCGGATTGCTGCGGCAAAGCGACGTTGTTGTCTATCACACGGATGAATTGCTCTACGTGGCGAAAGCCGAAGCCAATGCGCTGGCCGAATCCGGATGGCGACCGCCGCTGCCGGACCGGCAGATCACCGTGGCCGGCGACGTCGCCACCGCCACGTTCAAGGCGAACCTCGTCAACATGCTCGAAGGCCGGTTCATCTCCGCGCACGACATGGAAATCGCCACGCGCATCGCCGACACCTTGTGCGGCGGGCAAATCGAACGCGGTTCGCAGGTCGACGAGCAATGGCTGCTGGATCTCGAGCGCAAACATTTCGTCGCGCTGGCGCAGATGCCAAAGACCCAGGAGCGCATCGCGTTCACGATGAACACCGGCAAACCGCTTCGTAATTGAGCGACGAAGGAGAATTCCATGACCAAGCAAATTCAAGACGCCTACATCGTCGCCGCCAAGCGCACGCCGGTCGGCAAGGCTCCGCGCGGCGTGTTCCGCAACACGCGCCCGGACGACCTGCTCGCCTTCGCCATCGACGCGACGCTGGCGCAATGCCCTTCCGTCGACAAGTCGAAAATCTCCGACGCGATCATCGGCTGCGCCATGCCCGAGGCCGAGCAAGGCATGAACGTGGCGCGCATCGCCGTGCTCCTCGCGGGCCTGCCAAACGGCGTTCCCGCGGTCACCGTGAATCGCTTTTGTTCATCCGGCCTGCAAGCCGTGGCGATGGCGGCCGACCGCATCCGCCTGGGCGAAGCGGACCTCATGCTCGCCGGCGGCACCGAATCCATGAGCATGGTGCCGATGATGGGCTACCACCCGGTCTTCAATCCACGTGTATTCGACAACGAGCACATCGGCATCGCCTACGGCATGGGCATCACCGCCGAGAAAGTCGCCGAGCAGTGGAAGGTGACGCGCGAGGAACAGGATGCCTTTTCCGTTTCCAGTCACGCCAAGGCGTTGGCCGGCATCGCGGCCGGCGAATTCGCGGATGAAATCGCGCCCTACACGTTGGCCGACCGTTACCCGAATCTCGGCGATCGCGGCATCGTCGACGACGCGCGCACCATCAAGATCGACGAAGGTCCGCGCGCAGGAACCACGCTCGAGGTGCTCGCCAAACTGAAAACCGTGTTCCGTGCGGGCGGCAGCGTCACCGCGGGCAACTCATCGCAGATGTCCGACGGTGCCGGCGCGGTGTTGCTGGCCAGCGAACAGGCAATCAAGGACTATGGCCTCACGCCGCTTGCGCGCTTCGTCGGATTTTCCGTCGCCGGCGTGCCGCCCGAGATCATGGGCATCGGCCCCAAGGCGGCGATTCCGAAGGCCTGCGCGCAAACCGGCATCAAGCAGGATGACCTCGACTGGATCGAACTCAACGAAGCCTTCGCCGCGCAATCGCTGGCGGTGATGAAAGACCTCGGCCTCGATCCTGCCAAGGTCAATCCGCTTGGCGGTGCCATCGCGCTCGGCCATCCGCTCGGCGCCACCGGCGCCGTGCGCGTCGCCACCCTGCTCCACGGCCTCAAGCGCCGCAAGCTCAAGTACGGCATGGTGACCATGTGCATCGGCACCGGCATGGGTGCGGCGGGGATTTTCGAGGCCGTTTAATCAAACCGACTTCGGCAGCCTGCCGCGCAGGCTTTCCTCATCGTGCAGACCGTGCTCGCCGATGAGCTCGCGCGCGGCATCGACCTGGCCCCAGACGTTCCACAGCAGCACGCCGCGCACGCGGCCATCGTCCAGGTAATAGACGACGCCTTCGCGGTTTGGCTGGGTCCAGAACTCGACGACGTCGAGGCGGTCGTCGAGCAAGCCGACCGCTTCGTAGCCCAGGTCGAACAAGTCGGAATAGAAAAACGGCAGCGTCGCGTAGGCCTCGTCCGCGCCGGCCATGACGCGCCCGGCGTGATGGCCCATGCCGATCGCGGCATTTTCGTGTTCCACGCGCAGCCGCTTGTCCAATGCAGGATTGTGGAAATTGGCGACGTCGCCGGCGGCGAAGATATCCGGGTCGGAAGTGCGCAGGCGGTCGTCGACCACGATGCCGTTGTCGACTTTCAAACCTGCATGTTCCGCGAGTGCGACATTGGGAGTCACGCCCAATCCCGCGACCAACGCGTCGAAACGCAGCAGGGTGCCGTCGTCCAGTGCGACATCGACGCCAGTTTCGTCCGCCTTGCCGCCGGTTACTTTCGCCCCGGTGCGCAGTTCCACGCCGTGTTCGCGGAAATAGTCGTTGAGGAATTGCGAAAGTTTCGGCGGATAGCGCCCCGCACCGATCGCCTCGCCGGGAAAGATCATGGTGACCTTGCAGCCGTTCGTGGCCAGCGAGGCGGCCAGTTCGCTGCCGATGAAGCCGCCGCCGATCACGCCGACGCGCGCGCCGGGTGTCGCAAATCGACGCAGCGCGAGGTAATCGTCGAGCGTGCGGAAATGGATCACGCGTTCGCCGTCGAACGACAGCCGGCGCGGTGTCGCGCCAGTGGCGAGCAGAAGTTTGCGATAACGATACGTGTCGCCGCGGTCGTCGCGCGCCGTGTGCGCGGCGCGATCCAGCGCCACGATGCGGCGGCCCAGATGCAAGGTTGCGCCGGATTTGGCCGTGCCGAGGGCGATGGACTCGACCGTCTTGTCCTTCCACAACGCCTTCGACAGCGGCGGACGCTCATACGGCGCGCGCGTCTCGTCGCCGATCAGGCCGATGCTCGCTTTCGGGTCGGCCTCGCGAATTGCCTTGGCCGCGGCGTCGGCGGTCATGCCGCCGCCGATGATCAGATGGTCGTAACGGTGTTCCATCGCGTCACACCAACGTGACGGTCACGTCGATATTGCCGCGCGTTGCATTGGAGTAAGGGCAAATTTCGTTGTGTGCCTTGTCGATCAAGGATTGCGCGACGGCGCGATCGACGCCCGGCATCTTCACCTTGAGTTCGACCGCGATGCCGAAACCGTTCGGAATCGGGCCGATGCTGACCGCGCTTTCGATCGAGGTATCGGCCGGTACCGCGATTTTCGCCTGCGAGCCGGCGAATTTCACGGCACCAATGAAGCATGCCGCGTAACCGCAGGCGAACAACTGCTCGGGATTCACGCCTTCTCCGGTGCCGCCCATTTCCTTCGGCGGTTTAAGCACCACGTCGATGCGTCCGTCCGAACTACGCGCACGACCGTCGCGACCGCCGGTGGCGGTGGCGTGTGCGGTGTAGACGACTTTTTCGAGGCTCATGGCGAACTCCTTCGATGCAAGTTGCGCCAAGTATGCGCCGATCGGAAAGGGAATTCAGGGAACACCGGACTTTCGCAGGCGCCGGATCAGCGCATTGGTGGAGCTGTCGTGCGCAAGCGGCATGGCGTGATCGCCCAGTTCGCCGGCGATGCGCGTTGCAAGCTGCTTGCCGAGTTCCACTCCCCACTGGTCGAACGAGTCGATGTCCCAGATGCAACCCTGCACGAACACGCTGTGTTCGTAGAGTGCGACCAGCGCACCGAGCGCAGCCGGCGTCAGGCGTTCGGCGAGCAACACGTTGCTCGGACGGTTGCCGTCGAAAGTCCGATGTGGAACGAGCCGCTCAGGCGTGCCTTCTGCGCGCACTTGTTCAGCGGTTTTGCCGAACGCCAGTGCCTCGGCTTGGGCGACGAGATTCGCGAGCAGCAGGCGATGCTGATCGCCAAGCGGATTCAAACTGTCGTGGAGGCCGATGAAATCGCAGGCGACGCGGCGTGTGCCCTGGTGCAGCAACTGATAGAACGAATGCTGGCCGTTCGTGCCGGGTTCGCCCCAGTAAACCGGACTCGTCGCATATTCGATGCGATCGCCATCGACCGTGACCTGCTTGCCGTTGCTCTCCATCGCAAGCTGCTGCAAATAGGCCGGAAAGCGCTTGAGGTATTGATCGTACGGCAGGATCGCGACGCTCTCGACGCCGAGGAAATTCGTGTTCCAGACCGATAGCAGCGCATGCAAGACCGGCAGATTGCGCGCGAACGGCGCGCTGTGGAAATGCGTGTCCATGGCATGGAAGCCGCCGAGCATGGCGCGGAAATTGTCCGCGCCGATGGCGAGCATGGTCGACAGGCCGATCGCCGAATCCATGGAATAGCGCCCGCCGACCCAATCGCGGAAGCCAAACATGTTGGCCGGGTCGATGCCGAATTTCGCCACTTCGGCCGCGTTCGTGGATACGGCGACGAAGTGCTTTTTCACGGCGGATTCGTCGCGCAATTCGTGCGACAGCCAGTCACGGGCGGCGCGCGCGTTGGCGAGGGTTTCCTGCGTGGTGAAGGTCTTCGAGCAGACCACGAACAGGGTCTGTGCGGGATCGAGATCGCGCACCGCCTCGCAAAAATCCGTGCCGTCGACGTTCGAGACATAGCGGAATTCCAGATCGCGCCGGCTGTAATGACGCAACGCCTCGTAGGCCATTACCGGACCCAGGTCCGAACCGCCGATGCCGATATTGACGATCGCGCGAATCGGTTTGCCGGTGTGCCCCTTCCATGCGCCGCTGCGTACGCGCTCGCTGAACGCGGCCATGCGCGCCAGCGTGGCGTGGACTTCCGGCACCGCGTCTGCGCCGTCGACGATGAATTTCTCGCCGGCCTGCGCGCGCAACGCGACATGCAGCGCTGCACGTTGTTCGGTGACATTGATCTTGTCACCACGCCACATCGCATCGATTCGTCCGCGCACGTCGCAGCCATCGGCGAGTTCAACGAGCAGGCGCAGGGTCTCGTCGACGATGCGGTTCTTGGAATAATCCAGATACCAGCCGGCCGCTTCGATGGTCAGGCGCTCGCCGCGCCCGGCATCTTCGGCGAACAGGTCGCGCAAATGTTTACTCGCTAGCGTGCCGGCGTGCGCCGCGAGTACCTTCCACACGGGCAGTTCGCTGCGGCCGGACATGCTCACGCGCAGGCCGGCAAGGCGGCGAGCGGCACCAGGGTCGCGCGCGAATGACCCTGCTCGGCCAGGTATTCGAGCCAACGATTGAGGAACGTCGCCATGCGCATGCGGTGCTGGAACACGGTCTTTGCCGGCGCGAAAGGCCCCAGTTCGCGCCACAGCCGCTGTCCGGGATGGCAATGCGTGACTTCGGCCACGTGCGCGTCGCGGTACATGCGCAGCCATGCCGCCGGCGACGCCCCGCCGGTGCGCACGTCGGTCATGCAATAGGTCAGATGAAGCTCGAGCGTGTAGCGATGGCGCTCGACCATGTCCAGGCGCACATCGAGCCCGTCGTCGACGGATGAAACGAAACTGCCCGGCCCCAGTTCCTGCGGCGCGAATACGCGCGCCAGGCGGTGGTAGTTTTCCGCGTACAAGCCCATCAGGTACGCGAAGCGCCCCGGGAGCGGACTGGCCTGAATTTCGGCAACGGCGAACATGCGTCGATCATAGCATTCGCACCGGACGTGGCCAGTACGCTAGCCTGCGACGAACCGCGGTCAGTGGCGCCGCGGTGAAGCGCTGCTGCCGGGGCGAGGACGCGGTGCCACGCGCGAACCGTGGCCATGCCCGCCGTGCCAGCCGCGGCCGCCATAGTAGTAACCGCCGTAGAAATTCAGCCCGACCCACGGCCACAGGCCGCCGTAGCAGCACCAAGGATCGGCATAGTAACCGGGCGCGTAGTAGCCGTTACCGTTACCGTATCCGTAGCCGGCAGCGGGCGCGTAATCCGCCGTGCCGTCGTCGTAGACCACGCCCGGTCGCGCATAGTAGCCCGGTGTGTACACGCAGCCGCCCAGGGCGAACAGCGCGATCGCCGCAAACACAATTCCGAATCGACGTTTCATGGCCTGCCCTCCGCCATTGCCGGATTCAAGCCTAGTCCCGCACAGTTGAATCGCCGCTGAGCGGCGTTTCGGCAGTATCAGTGGCCCAGTAGCTGCGAGAAAAACACGCCGATCACGCGCGGTTCCATGATGATCGTGAACAGCACGCCGTAGGCTGCACCCCACAGATGCGCGCCATGGTTGACGTTGTCCGATGCCTGTCGTTCCTGCCAGAACTCGTAAACGACATACAGGATCGCGAATAGTATTGCCGGCATCGGAATCACGAACACGAGGATCTGCGCCCACGGCTGCAGCAGGATGAAGGCGAACAACGTCGCCGACACCGCACCCGAAGCACCGAGGCTGCGATAGCGCGAATTGCCGCGATTGCGCAGATAGGACGGCAGGATGGATGCGATGAGTCCGCCACAATAAAAAATCACGAATCCGAACGGGCCGAGCACCATGTTGTACAACGGTTCCATCGCGCGGCCGAAGAAATACAAAGTGAACATGTTGAAGAACAGGTGCATGGGATCGGCATGCAGCAGCCCGTAGCTGAGCAAGCGGTAATACTGCTTGTCGCGCGTGATCGCGGGTGGCCACAGGATCAAATCCTGCATCAGCCGGGAATTGCTGAACGCCATGATCGAGACGATGCAGGTAATGGCGATGATGACCAGGTTACTGCTCACGTGGCGTATTCCTCGGCAAGGTTCGATTGGGACGGGTCACGAATGAAGCGGGCGATGGTAACACCCGTGAAAGCCGCCTGCCCTCGCCACGCCTCGCGCACCGGACGCGGCGCCGCTAGAATATCCGCCCTTTCACGCAGCGTGCAGGAATTCCCATGGGCAGAGGTCCCAGCATCGAAGGCCGCAAGAACGCCGCTGACGCGAGCCGCGGAAAACTCTTTACCAAGCTGATTCGCGAGATCACCATCTCCGCGCGCAGCGGCGGCGCCGATCCGGCCAGCAACGCGCGCCTGCGCGCCGGCATCGAAAAGGCGAAAGCCGTGAGCATGCCCAACGACACCATCGACCGTGCGCTCAAGCGCGCCACAGGCGAGGATGCGGCCAAGATGGAGGAAATCCGCTACGAAGGCTACGGCCCTTCCGGCGTGGCACTCATCATCGACTGCATGACCGACAACACCCAGCGCACTGTGGCCGACGTGCGCAGCACGCTCAGCAAGCATGGCGGCAATCTCGGCACCTCGGGTTCGGTCGCGTTCCAGTTCAAGCACGTCGGCGAGTTCGTAGTTGACACCAATAGGCCCGGCAGCGAGGACAAACTGCTCGAAGCCGCGCTCGACGCCGGCGCCGACGACGTGCAGAGCGAAGATGGCGAAAGCATCGTCATCAGCACTCCGGAAAACTTCGTCGCGGTGCAAAAGGCGCTCGCCGCAGCGGGATTCGCGCCGTCCAAGGCCGATGTGATCTGGCGCCCCGACAATCGCACGCCGGTGAATGCCGAAGTCGCCGAAACACTGCGCGACCTCATCGACAAGCTCGACGATCTGGACGATGTGCAGACCGTTTACCACAACGCCGAACTGGCGACTTGATTTCAAGTCCGGCGGCCGGCGCCGCCGGGACCTGCCGAATTCGCCGCGAAACGGCAAGGCATGCGCCGACACGCCTGTGCTAGCATCGTCTGGCGCATGACGGGGGACAAGCGGGCTCACTATGAACGCGTTTGCCTGTGCCTTGCGCCACAAAGTCCGTCGCAACGACGGGTTCCAACGACAAAACAAGGGGAAAATCCATGAAGATCCAATACGCTGCAAGCGCCGCGCTACTTTGCACCGGGCTCTGGCTTGCCGTCATCCCTGCCGCCGCGGCTGCGGGCAAGTGGCATTTCAAGATCAAAAACACCACCTCGACCGACATCGTCAAGCTGCAAGTTTCCGAGAACAAGAAGGATTGGGGCAAGTTCGACATCGGCAGCGGCATCGGCCCGGGCGAAACCGCAACGATGTACTGGGACAGCAGCACCAACAACGAGAAATGCAAGCAATGGATTCGCGCCAAGTTCAGCGACGGCACCTACAGCGAACCCAGCAAGCAGGATTTCTGTCACGACTTGGACGACCCGATCGTCTTTTCCGACGATGAGGGCGACGACGAATAAATTTTCGCAGCCATCGAAATGAGCGATCGGACAGCCAGCAGAATCAGCGCAACTGGCTGTCCTTGCTGCCGCGCCGGTTGTAGCCGCTGAAAGCGCGTTCCTGCTCGTCGCGCTCGGATTGACAAGCCACGCACAGGCGCACGCCGGGCACGGCCTTGCGCCGCGCTTCGGGAATCGGTGCGTCGCATTCCTCGCAGCGTTTCAGGCTCGGCCCTTTCGACGCACGGCTGCGCACGCGTTTGATCGCATCCTTGATCGTCGCGTCGATCTGATCCTGCACCGCGTTGTCGCCTGCCCAGCCGGTGGCCATGGGGTTTTCCGTCGATATCCGTCGAGATAATGAGGCCGCGCATCGCGGCGTACAAGGGCGGATTCGCGCTGATCAATCGCGCCGATCAATCGCGGCGAACCAGCTCCAGCGTCGGGCAGCGCTCCGCCAGCTCGTGGCTGCCGAAAGCGCATTCCCGCTCATCGAAGTACGGAGCCACCAGCTGGCGGAATTCCGCCAACGTCGGCAGGTAATAGCGCGCATCCATGCCGCCGTAGGATTCGATTCCGACGATTTCCTCCGCAGTCCAACCGCGCTCTCCGGCCAACGCCTGCGGGATTGCCGGCATGTCTCGCCAGGCGCGCCACACGTCGTCCAGGCGGCTGCCAACGCCGCTGGCACCGTGGACTGCGGCGAGCAGCCGCAGCTTGAGGGCATGCACGCTGCCGATCCGTCCTGCGCCCAATTCGCACCCGACATCGGCGACGGATTCGCTTGCGTCCGGCCGCAGGAAAACGCGCATGACGTAGCGCCCGCCGCGACCCAGCACGCGATGGACCTCTCGCGTCAGCGCAGAGAAACCATCGGGCCAGGCTTGCACCACGTAGCAGCCGTCGCCGGCGACGAGATCGATCGCGGCATCCGCGAACGGCATGGCCAGCCAGTCGGCGAGCAATACTTCCGAATTGTCCGGGCCCTTCGCCGGCGGCCACAATTGCCGGATCATCGCCGGACTGTGGTCCAGCGCCGACAGCCTCACGCCGTTGGGCCAATCGCAGGCGATGATTTCCGGCGTGAGTCCCAGCACGGCGACGCGCGCACCAGCGCCAAGCCTTGACGCCGCGCGCTGCATGACGGCGCTGTCGTCCGGCGACGGGCGCAGCGGCGGGCCGAAGTGCGACCATTTCGGCACGATGCGCGCAAAATGATCGTGCGGCGCGAGCGGCGATGGCGATTGGCTCATGGGGACTTTTCCAGCAATCCGTGCAGACCGCCAGCCAGGCACGCATTGGATGCGGCCATCTGCGGATTCGACGGCGGCGCGGACGGCGTGCGGTTGGCGTCGAACAGGATGGCCCCGCCTTCGTGTACGACAAAATCGAATTTGCCGTAATCGAAACCGAGGCGTTCGCGTTCGGCGCGCAGCTCGTCCGGCACCGGCGCTGGCTCGCGTGCGATGATATTTGCCGTTTTCACGATCGGATGCGTGCCGCAATAGCGCGTGCAGCGTTCGCGGTCGCCGAAGAACACCCAGGCGCGCATCCAGAAGCCCTGCGCATCGTGTTCCGGCAGAAAGCGTTCGACCACAAGACCGGGATTGTTCCAGACTTCGTCCGGCACCTCGACGATCGAACGCAGGACCGGATACGGCCTGTCCGTGCTGACGATCGGCACGGGCCCCAGATCCGGCGTCTTGCCATCGCGCCGGAAGCATTCCATCGCGTGGCGCTCCGGAATGCCGCTGTAATTCAGGTCCGTTTTGACGACGACCGGGCCAGCCCAATCGTCGTCGCGCTTGAGCAGGTTGCGGCTGACTCGGGTTTTGCGAATGTCGGTGACGCTGCCGTTGAGCACGATCGGATAGCGCTTGGCTGCCTCGCGATAGGCTTCGGGAACGACCGACAAATCGACATGCATGATGGCGGCGTCGGCATCCGGCCAGTTGCCCACGCCCGCGATCACGTCGATGGCGTGGCCGGCGTCGGCCCAATGCGCCGCAAGGCTGCCAAGCAGCGGTTTGCGTCCGCGAAAATTATCGTAGACGTGCGTAATGACAACGATGCGAGCCACATGTCCCCAGTTGGCGCGACAAGCACGCGCCGATGCGGATGATACTTCAACGCGCGGCTTGCGCCAGCACGCAATCCAGCGCCGCGCGCACCGCGGCAACCTGCGCCGCATTGCATTGCTCCGGCGTCGCGCGCGGACTGTCCGGGTACACCTCGGTCGTGGTCTTGTAGCGCGCGTTCGTGATGCCCGGGCACAACCCGAGCCGCGCGTAGTCGTACTCGATCACGCCGGGGGCGACGACGGGCGAACCGATGATTTCGCCCTTCGCATCGGCCGGCGCGATGTGCGTGACCTTCGCGACCGCCGCGATCACCGCTTGCTGGAACTCCGGTTGCGGATTTGTGGCGTCGGCGCAAAGGTAAAAGCCGTCCGGGATGCCTTCCTCCTCGAATGGCTTGCCGTCGCGCGCGGCCAGTGCGGGCCGGAATTCGGATTCGTCGCTGTTGGTGGTTTCGTGCAGGTCGATGTGCGCGATGAAGCGATCGCGCAAGGGCGCGACAAGGTTCATCAGCGCCGCCGATTCGGGTGCCGGGCTGTTTTCGCGGAACGAGCGATTGGGATCGACCGCACGCGGATTCCAGCGATGGATGCGCTCGTAGGCCCACGGACTCACGCACGGCGCGACCAACACATTGATGCGACCCGTGTAATCGGCCATGTGCCGGTCGACGAATTGCAGCGCGCCTTGCACGCCACTGGTTTCGTAGCCGTGCACGCCGCCCGTCACCAACGCCACCGGCAGCGCATCGTTCCAGCCGCGATTGCGGATCGCGAACAGCGCGAATGTTTCGGGCGCATAGTCGAGGCGGCCGTACTCGCCCACGTCGAATCGCGAGCGCAGCATGTCGATCCTGCCCAGCACTTCATCGGCATAGCTGCGCCGCTTTTTCTGGCCAGCCAACCACTGTGCTTTTTCGGCATCGCCCCACGGCGTGCCGGCAGTGCCGATCGGATAAACGTCCGTCATGTCGAATGCGCTCTGGCTGAAATCCGAAGGGACCCGCACTCTACCATTCCCATCGGTATCGACGCAGTCAGCTCTGCCGCCGCAGCGCCTGGTTGACCACCTTGCGGACCAGGCCCGGATAATCGATGCCGGCCTTCAGTGACGACTGTGCCAGCTCGTCGTCCCTGGCGATGCACGGATTCGCGTTCGGCTCGATCACGTACACGTTGCCGGCGGCGGTCACGCGCAAGTCGAAACGCGCGTAACTGCGGATGTTGAGCGCGCGATACGCGCGCTTGCAGACGTCGTCGATATGTTTCTGCAATTCGGGTTCCAGCGCGTTGGCGAAATGGTTGCGGATGCCCCAGCGCTTGCGATAGGCGTCGTCCCACTTCGCCTTGTAGGTGGCGATGCGCGGTTCGTCCTCGGCCATCTGCCCGAACGTCATTTCGCGCGCGGGCAACACGCGCATCGCGCGATCGCCGATGACGCTGACGTAGAGCTCGCGCCCATCGATGTATTCCTCGGCAATCGCGTCCAGGTTCATGCGCTCGTGGATCATCGCGATGCGCGCGACGAATCCCGCCTCGTCGTCGACGACCGAGGCTTGCGAGATGCCGCGCGAGGCTTCCTCGGTCAGCGGCTTGACGATG
>DATIOA010000208.1:0-19962 GCA_035473575.1 Rudaea sp.
GACCCGATCGAATACGTGCACAAGCACGAGGGCTGCATCATCACCCAGCGCGAAGTCGGCATCGACACCGACTCGTGGGACAACGCGCTGAAGAACACCCTGCGCCAGGCGCCGGACGTCATCCTGATCGGCGAGGTGCGCACGCGCGAGACGATGGAGCACGCGATCAACTTCTCCGAAACCGGTCACTTGTGCCTGTGCACGCTGCACGCGAACAACGCGAACCAGGCAATGGATCGCATCATCCACTTCTTCGCCGAGGACCGGCGCGAGCAGTTGTTCATGGACCTGTCGCTCAATCTCAAAGGGGTGATCGCGCAGCAGCTCATCCCGACGCCGGACGGCAAGGCGCGCCGCGTTTGCGTCGAGGTCATGCTGGGCACGCCGTTGGTGCAGGACTACATCCGCAAGGGCGAGATCCACAAGCTCAAGGACGTGATGAAGGAATCCACGAACCTCGGCATGAAGACCTTCGACCAGGCCCTGTTCGAGTTGTACCAGGCTGGCGAGATTTCCTACGAGGACGCGCTGCGCTACGCCGATTCGACGAACGAGGTGCGCCTGAAGATCAAGCTCGCCCAAGGTGGCGACGCGCACACCTTGTCGCAGGGCATGGATGGCGTGGAGTTGGTGGAGTCGTAAACGATCCCCGCGCCGTGCGGCGCGGGGATCTTGTTGCCATTACGGGTTCTGCTCGACCGTCTCCCGCAACGCGATGCCGGTCGGCGTGGCGACGAGTTCGATGTCGGCCGAGCGAATCCAGTTTTCGTAAACCGCCATCATCTTCGACTGTTGCGCGAACTGCGCCTGCTTGTCCGCCGGCATCATCGCCTGAACCTTCTCGAAGGCATGCGCGAGCATGCCGTAGAACTTGCCGCTGAAACTCATGCGCAAGAACACCGGCTCGTTCGCGGCCGGGGCGGCGAGATACGCGCCGAGTGACGTGTCTTCGCCGTTGCCGATGGCGGCGGCGAGCGCTTTCGGCGACATCGCCACGAATGCGGGCAAGTCCAGTTTCGGGATCGCTCCGGCGGGCAGCGCCACGGGTTTGCCGTCGGCCGCGATCTTCAGGTCCTTGAGCGGCGGCATGGCGAGTTGCGCCATCGCCAGCGCGGCGGCGGGATTGTCCGAGGCCATCAGCAGCTTGCCGGAGAAGACCGGCATCGGCGTCGGACCCGCGCCCAGATCGAAGCTGTCGAGCGTGAAGCGCGCGCCGGTCAGGTCGCTGGCCGGTGGCGGCACGGTGATGTCGATTTTCTTCTTGAAGTTCGCGAAACCGGAATTCAATCCGACGAGGCTGGGACAGGCGTACGGCTTGGCCGCGACCGCATCGGCCTGGGCAATCCAGAAATCCTTGAGCTTGAGCACCGGCAGCGACAGCGCGATATCGAGCACGCCTTCGCCGGGCTTGCCGGAGCCGGGTGCGGCGCCGAGCGCCGCGGCAAGCTGCGCGGCCAGCGCCGGCTGCATTTCCAGTTGCGCACTAATGCGCACGCGTTGCGCGCCGACTTCGTTCGCGCCCATCACGAAGCGCGGGAACTTGCGCGCGAGGTCGAGATATTCGGCCGTGCAGGCCGCATCGCTGCCTGCGGTCGGTAGATCAAGCAGGGTGGCGATCTCGCGGTCGCTGCCCTGCGACGGGCCGGTCAGGCGTCCGGCGATCTTGACCACATCCACGAAGCCTTCGCCGAAGTTTGAATAGCCGTACTGTTTGGCGAGCTTGTCCAAATCGCCGGAATCGGCGAGCGATCTTGCTGGGCGATCGAGGCCGAACAGGGTACGCTTGAGCGCATCGCTGGCCTTGGCCGGCGCGAGGGTGGCGACGAATTGCGAGCCCTCGATTGCAAACATCGCCACGGCTTTGTCGTTGCCCAGGTACCAGTAATCCTGGTCGCCGACCTTCGCGGTCGGCAGCGCGGCGCCGGACTTGTGTTCGATGTCGGCGATGGTGGCGCGGAATTTGGTTGCGTCGCCGAGTTCGAAGCGCAGCACGGGCACCAGGCCCACGCCGTAGAAGGCGATGCGCATGTCGGGCTTTAGGCCGAGCTCGCGCAGCTTGTCCCAGGTGTCGTGCGTCTTGAGCGTGTCGATCAGCGCACGCGCGGCGGCGATCGCGTGTGTATCGTCCGGTTTGGCCGCAGCGACTCGGTCGAGTGCGTTCTCGTAAACGCCGAGCGCCACGGGCAGGTATTCGTGCATGCGCCGCGACCACTGCTCGGTGACGGCCTTGGGCGTGGGTTCGATATTGGCGTAAACGAACGGCGTGTCGGCCGGTACGAAGGCGAGCGGTGCGGAGTTGTCCGTGGACCTGCCGCAGGCGGCAAGCAGTGCGGCGCCGATGGCGAGCGCGGCAAAACGGTAACGGCGTTGCATGACGTTTCCCCAATGGGCCGCAGGCGCGGCCGGGGAATTATGCCTTGTCGGCGAGCAGTTCGGCCAATGCGGCCATGCGCACGAACACGCCGTTGGCGACTTGTTCGAGGATCAGCGATTGCGGTCCGTCGGCGACGTCGCTCGCGATTTCCACGCCGCGGTTGATCGGTCCCGGATGCATGACGCGGCAGCCCGGCGCGGCACGGCGCAGGCGTTGCGCGGACAGACCGTAACGCAGAAAGTACTCGGCCTCGGACGGAATCGCTGCCGCCTGCATGCGTTCTTTCTGCAGGCGCAACATGATGGCAACGTCCGTGCCGGCGATCGCTTCATCGAAATCGTGGAAAATGCGGCATTGTGGAAATTCGTCCGCGTCCGGGGCCAGTTCCGGCGGCGCGCACAGGCGGATGTCGCGCACGCCGAGCGCGGCGAGCGCGTGCACATCCGAGCGCACGACGCGCGAGTGGCGGATATCGCCGCAGATCGCCACGCACAGCGTCGAAAAATCCCCGGCGTGTCGGCGCAGGGTCAGCGCATCGAGCAAACCTTGCGTCGGATGCGCGCGGTTGCCGTCGCCGGCATTGAGCACGGCCGCGCCGGAGCGCAGATTCGCGGCGATGAATTCCGGCGTGCCGGATTCCTTGTGGCGCACGACGAAGGCATCGCAGTGCATGGCTTCGAGCGTGTGCACGGTATCGAGCAGGGTTTCGCCCTTGACCGTGGACGAGCTCGCGATGTCGAAATTGATCACCTGCGCGCCGAGGCGCTGCGCGGCCAGATCGAACGAGGTGCGCGTGCGCGTGGACGGTTCGAAGAACAGATTGATGACGGTGCGCCCGCGCAGAAGGTCCAGCGGTCGCGTGCCGCCGCGGCTCTGCGCACGCAGGTCTTCGGCGCGGTCGAGCAGGGCAACGATCGTCGCGCGCGGCAAGCCTTCGAGCGTGAGCAGATGGCGCAGGCGGCCGTTGGCGTCGAGTTGCAGGTCGTTCATTGCGGCGCCCACGAAAGATGAAGTTTTTAGTTGGGAAGTGCGGCCATGGATGGCCGCTTTTTGATCTTCGCGATCACGGATGATCGCATAACCACTGCTCGATGATGATTTCCGCAGCGACTGCATCCAGCGCCGCGGCGTGCTTGCGCCTGGCCTGTCCGCTCGCACGGCGTTGCGCAAAGCGCTGTGCGGCTTCGCGCGAACTCAGGCGTTCGTCCACGAGCTGTGTCGGCAACTTGCAGCGCGCGCCGATTTGCGCGGCGAATGCGCGTGCCGCCGCGCTGTTTTTCTGTTCTTCGCCATCCATCGTCAGCGGCAGGCCGACCAACAGGATCTGCGGTCGCCACTCGCGCATGAGCGCATCCACGCGCGGCCAATCCGGGCCCTGCGCGCCGTTCGCGATCACCTCGAGCGCACGCGCGGTGCCCGTCAACGCATTGCCGACCGCCACGCCGATACGGCGCGCGCCGTAATCGAAACCGAGCGCCGTCGAAACCGCGTCAGGCGTGTCCGGCATAGTCGGTCAAACTGGCGATGTTCACGCCGACCAGGTTCGCCGCCGCTTCCCAGCGAGTTTCCAGCGGTGCGGAAAACAGGATCGCTTCGTCCGCCGCGCAGGTCAGCCAGGCGTTTTCCTTCAGCTCGGTCTCGATCTGCCCCGGACTCCAGCCGGCATAACCGAGTGCGACGATGGCGTCCGCCGGACCGTTGCCTTCGGCCATCGCGGCGAGCACGTCGCGCGAGGTCGTCACGCACAGGCGCTCGGAAATCTTGTACGAGGATTCCCAGTCGCCCGGCGGCGCATGCAGCACGAAGCCGCGCTCGGGTTGCACCGGTCCGCCGATCAGCACCGGTGCCTCGCTGACGCGGCTGAGCTCGGACTTGATGTTCATCTGCGCGAGCACGTCGCCGAGACGGTATTCGGACAGGCGGTTGATGAGCAGGCCCATCGCGCCGTCCTCGCCGTGCTGGCAGACGAAGGCCACGCTGCGCTTGAACAGCGGATCGCGCGTGCCCGGCATCGCGATCAGGAACTGGTTGGCGAGGGAGGACGTCGATTGCATGCGGCCATTGTACCGCTAGTGGTTCATCGATTCCTGAGGATGTCGCCCGGCAGAAACTGCCAAGTGCGCGTGATGTACAGCTCGTCGATGCCTTCGTCCTTGGGGATCGGCGGAAACGGCGCCGCCAGGCGCACGATGCGGATTGCGGCGTCGTCGAGGACCTTGTGTCCGCTGGAATGGATCACGTCGACGTTCTTGATCTCACCCCTGCGATTGAGCGCGACGGTGAGCACGAGGTCGCCGTGCACGTGCTCGCGCCGCGCCTCGTCCGGATAGTTGAGGTTGCCGATGCGTTCCACGCGCGCGACCCAGGCCGACATGTAGGCGGCGTAGGCGTATTCCTTGGTGTTGGCCGAAATGTATTTCTTGTGCGGGCGCTTGGCATAGGCCTGGCTTTCGCGCTGGATTTCGGTGGCGAGCTTGGCCATCTCGACCCTGGTTTCCAGCAGGTTGTGCAAGGTCGGCTGTGGCAGCGGTGGCTGGTCCGGTGTTTCGTGTTCGCTGCGCACGGCAAGATCCGCTTGCTGCGAGGTCAGCAATTCGCGTTCGGTCGGCGGCGAGGGCCGCGGCGCGGACGCACGCAGCGGCCGCGGCGCGATGCCGGGATCGGGCTTGTTCACCGGGCTGGACACCAGCGCGCTCGGACGCAACGCGCGTTCGCTGTCGCCGCCGCCGGTGTTGTTGGCCTGGGCGAGGAAGTCTGCGTTGGTGGGTTTCTGGCCCGACGCCGACTGCACCAGGATCACGTCGAGCGAAGGCAGGCTCGGCGCCGGTTTTTCGTAGGCGAAGGTGAGCCCGAGCGCGAGCACGCCGTGGAAGATCAGCGAGAACAGGAACGTCACGCTGAGGCGGTCGCGGCTGCCGATGGCCGGTGCCGCGGCGCTCACCGGCGCTTGGCCTCGATGGCGTCGAACAACTGTGCGGCGATATTGAGGCCGAACTGTGCATCCAGCTCGCGGATGCAGGTCGGCGAGGTGACGTTGATTTCGGTGAGGAATCCGCCGATCACGTCCAGGCCCACGAACAACATGCCGCGGCGACGCAGTTCCGGGCCGACCTCGGCCGCGATCCTGCGCTCACGCTCGGTCAATGGCATGCCGACGCCCTTGCCGCCGGCGGCGAGGTTCCCGCGGAATTCGTCGCCCTGCGGGATGCGCGCCAGCGCGTAGGGAACGGGTTCGCCGTCGATGAGCAGGATGCGCTTGTCGCCTTCGCGGATTTCTTCCAGATAGCGCTGCGCCATCGCGAACTGACGGCCGTTGTCGGTCAGCGTTTCCAGGATCACGTTGAGATTCGGGTCGCTGCGCGCGCTGACGAAGATCGAACGACCGCCCATGCCGTCCAGCGGCTTGAGCACGATCTTGTCGTGCGCGGCGGCGAAGCGCTTGAGTTCGGCCGCGTCGCGCGCGACCAGGGTCGGCGGAATGCACTGCGGGAAGCGCAGGGCGAAGAGTTTTTCGTTGGCGTCGCGCAGGGAGCGCGGATCGTTGACCACGAACGCGCCGCCGGCCTGGGCCAGTTCCAGCACCATCGTGTCGTAGACGAACTGCGCATCGACAGGCGGATCCTTGCGCGCCAGGATCACATCGACTTCGCGCAAATCGCGCCAGTGCGGTGCGTCGAGTTCGAACCAGCTCCGCGCGTCGTCGCGCACGCGCAGTGCCTGCGCGCGTGCCCAGGGCGTCGCGTCGCGGATCGCGAGCGAGCCTTGCGTCAGGTACAGCAATTCGTGACCGCGGCGTTGCGCCTCGAGCAGCATCGCGAAGCTGGAGTCCTTTTCGACGTGGATGGATCCGATCGCATCCATCAGCATGGCCACGCGCAGATTCATGCTTTTTCGCTCCGTGGACCATCGATGTTGGCACGGGATGTGCTGGTTTCTTGTGGAATTTTTTGCGGCATTGCAGAAACGCGCAACGGTGGATACGGGGCTATACTAGCATCGCGACGTGCTGGCCGAAGGCTCGCATTCGCCGGCAGAAGCCGCCATGGCGGCGAGTTTTTCCCGAGCAAAAATGACGGGTTAGCGGATTTACTTGACATATTTGCTAAGTATTGGTTAAACAGGCTCGGAACAGGCGCGCGCGTCGCCGCGCGGAGCCCGGCTAGACAGCCGGATTCCGCCGCCGGGTTGACGCACACATCATGCACTCCTTGCGGTTGGGGGTTTTGGACGTGGAACACACAGAGAAAGATGGCAACCTGGCCGGCCTGAAGGTCATGGTCATCGACGACTCGAAAACGATCCGCCGCACCGCCGAGACCCTTTTGAAAAAGGAAGGCTGCGAAGTCGTCACCGCGACCGACGGTTTCGAGGCGTTGGCGAAGATTTCCGACCAGCAGCCGAACATCATTTTCGTCGACATCATGATGCCGCGTCTGGACGGCTACCAGACCTGCGCGCTGATCAAGAACAACCAGATGTTCAAGGCGACGCCAGTGATCATGCTGTCCTCCAAGGACGGCCTGTTCGACAAGGCGCGCGGCCGCATTGTCGGATCCGAACAGTATTTGACCAAACCGTTCACCCGCGAAGAATTGCTCGGTGCGATCCGCCGGCATGTCGTGACGAAGTGAGCGCGGAGGCCATCCGGGCAAACAAGGGGCAAACGATGGCGCATATTCTCATCATTGACGATTCGCCGACCGACGTGCGCGTGTTCACCACGCTGCTGGAAAAGAACGGTCACCGCGTCAGCAGCGCGGCCAGCGCCGAGGAGGGCATCGCCGCTACCAAGCGCGAGCGGCCGGACCTCGTCATCATGGACGTGATCATGCCTGGCATGAACGGTTTCCAGGCCACGCGCACGCTCAGCCGCGACGCCGACACCTCGGCGATTCCGATTCTCATCGTCACCACCAAATCGATGGAAACCGACCGCGTCTGGGGCCTGCGCCAGGGCGCGAAGGATTTCATGGTGAAACCCGTTGCCGAGTCCGAACTGCTCGGCCGCATCCAGAAATTGCTCGCGAGCTGATCGTCGATGGCTGCCGTCTTCGACTCGCCGCTGCTGTCCCCGTTCGAGGCTCTCGCCGACTACGAGCGGCGCAGTCTCGCGCACGCGGCCGGCATGCCCGAGCAGATCGAGGCGCCGGGCCTGTGGCGCGGCATCGGCTTCCGCATCGGCCAGCGCTATCTCGTCAGCGGCATCAACGAGGTCAACGAAATTCTCACCCCGCCGGCGCTGACCATCGTGCCCGGCACCCGCGCTTGGCTGCTTGGCGTTGCCAACGTGCGCGGCAACCTGGTGCCGGTGGTCGATCTCAAACAATATCTGGAAGGCGAGCGCACCCAGGTTACCGATACCAGCCGCGTGCTGCTGGTACGCCAGGCCGGCGGCAGCGTCGGTCTGCTGATCGACGAGGTGCTCGGCCAGCGCAGCTTCTCCGAGGAACAGCGCGCCGAAGCCATCGGCGAGGACGACGAGAGCTACGGCCGTTTCGTCGGCGAGAAATATCCGTTGGGCGAGATGCATTGGGGCCAGTTCAGCATGGCAACCCTGGTGCGTTCTCCCGATTTCGTACAGGCCGCGGCCTAGCGCCGTGGCGATCGCAGCTTGCAAGGGGCATAAGTTATGAGCGTGACGACAGGCGCAGTGGGCGGGAAGGAACGGGCGGGCGCCAATACCCTGCTCGTGGTGTTGCTGATCGCGACGATTCTGGTGGCCGTGTTGGACTTCGGCTGGCTGACATACAACGCGTCGCAGGACGCCAAGGCCAGTGCCCTGGTCACCAAGATCCAGGTGCTGTCGCAGCAGTTGTCGACCGTGGCCAACGCGGCCGCAGGCGGCAACATCGACGCGTTCAAAAGTCTTGAGCAGACGCGCAACACGGTCGACGACCTGCTCAACAAGCTGAGCAAGGGCGACAAGACCACCGGCATGCAGGGTTACGGCGACGTCTCGGGCGTGGCCAAGGAAATCGGCGATCTGGACAAGGCCTGGCAGCCGCTGAACACGAATGCGACCAAGATCCTCGATTCCAAGGAACAGGTGCTCAACACATCGCAGGTCGCCGCCGACTTCAACAGCAAGATGCCCGTGCTCAACTCACGCATGGACGAAGTGGTGAAAATCCTCACCGAAAAGAACGGTTCGTCCACCCAGGTAATGATTTCCTCGCGCGAAATGCTGCTCGCCGACCGCATGCAGCGCCGCGTGCAAACCATCGTGCAGGGCGGCGAAGAAGCCCAGTCCGCCGCCGACGGCCTGCAGCGCGACGCGCAGTTGTATGGCGCAGTACTGGCGGGCCTGATCAGCGGCAACCCGGATCTGAACATTCGCGCGATGGACAACCCGAACGCGCGCCAGATTCTCTCGGACATGAATACGCAATGGACGGATCTGGTCGGCGATCCGGTCAAGAAATTGCTCGATTCCGCCTCGGCCCTGCAGGATGTGAAGCAGGCCGCGGACCAGGCCTCGATCGACTCGCAGACCATGCTGCTCAAGGCCGACCCGGTTTCCGTGCGCCTGGGCGAACTGCAATCGCGACGCGTGTTCCCGAACCTGTTCATCGGCGTCATCGCCGCCGGTCTGGCGATCTTCCTCGTCATCCTGTTGATCGCCAGCCAGATCCGCAGCCAGCGCCAACGCTACCAGGTCACCGCGGAACTGAATCAGCGCAACCAGGAGGCCATTCTGCGCCTGCTCGATGAAATGGGATCGCTGGCCGAAGGCGACTTGACCGTAAAGGCGACGGTGACCGAGGACATCACTGGTGCGATCGCGGACTCGGTCAACTTCGCGGTCGAGGCGCTGCGCTCACTGGTCACGACGATCAACGACACCGCCTTGCACGTGTCGACTTCGGCGCAGGAAACCCAGGCCACCGCCATGCACCTCGCGGAAGCCGCCGAGCATCAGGCGCAACAGATCACGTCCGCATCGGCCGCGATCAACGAAATCGCGGTGTCCATCGACGAGGTCTCGAAGAACTCGGCCGAATCGGCGGACGTGGCGCAACGTTCGGTGCAGATCGCGTCGAAAGGCGCCGGTCTTGTGCGCCAGACGATTCAGGGCATGGACTCGATTCGCGACCAGATCCAGGAAACGTCAAAGCGCATCAAGCGCCTGGGCGAGTCCTCGCAGGAAATCGGCTCCATCGTCGAACTCATCAACGACATCGCCGAACAGACGAACATTCTGGCCTTGAACGCGGCGATTCAGGCCGCGTCCGCCGGTGAGGCGGGCCGCGGCTTCGCGGTGGTCGCGGACGAAGTGCAACGACTGGCCGAGCGCGCTTCCGGCGCGACGCGCCGAATCGAAACGCTGGTGCAGACGATTCAGGCCGACACAAACGAAGCGGTCACCTCGATGGAACAGACCACGTCCGAAGTGGTGTCGGGTGCTCGCTTGGCCGAGGACGCAGGCCTGGCGCTGGGCGAGATCGAAAAGGTGTCGAACGACCTCGCCGACCTGATTCAGAACATTTCCGAAGCGGCGCGCCAGCAGTCGGCTGCGGCGACGAACATTTCCGCGACCATGAATGTGATTCAGGAAATCACCACGCAGACTTCGGTCGGCGCGAGCCAGACCGCCGAGTCGATCGGCAACCTGGCCCAGCTCGCTGCGGACCTGCGCCGTTCGGTGCAGGACTTCAAGCTGCCGGCGTAAAGGGCCAGACGAAGCGTCGCGTGAACCGCGGCAAGGGGCTTTGTCAATGAACGCGGAAGGGCGGATGTACGGTTTGGTGGAGGTTGGTATCGCGCATGTCAGTTGCCGCCGGGACTTTCTCGCCGCTGATGGCCATGCCGGGCATGGACGACAGCGAATTCGAGCGCTGGGCAAGCCTGCTCGAGAAGCGCACGGGCGTTGTCGTGCCGCTAAAGCGCAAGGCGTTCCTGGTCACCAGCGTGCGCGGGCGCATGCGCGAAACCGGGCATGCGGATTTCGAGTCGTATTTCCACGAGTTGCAGAAGATTCCCGAAGGCGCGATCGAGTGGACCACCCTGGTCGACCGCTTGACCGTGCACGAGACGCATTTCTTCCGCCATCCGCCGTCGTTCGATCTGATTGCGCGCGACTGGCTGCCGCAGTTGGCCGCGGATCCGGCGCGGACCGCGCTGCATGCCTGGAGCGTGGGTTGCTCGAGCGGCGAGGAAGCCTACACGCTGGCGATGGTGCTGGATCGGCACCTGGCGGCGCGCGGCGGCAAATCGTATTTCGGCGTGACCGCGACGGACGTGAGTCTGCCGGCTTTGGCCGTTGGTCGCACCGGGCTTTACCCGCGGCAGAAAATGGACGAGATTCCGCAAGCGTACCGCGAGTCGTACTGCGAGGCGCTGGACGCGGACAGCTTTCGCATCCACGAAACGTTGCGCAAGCGCGTGGGCTTCGCCCAGTTCAACCTGCTCGATGCGGTCGGCGCTTCGATGAAGCGGCTGGACCTGATTTTCTGCCAGAACGTGCTGATCTATTTTGCCCGCGAGCGCCGCCGCGACCTGCTGGCCACGCTCGCGAACCTGCTCAAGCCCGGTGGCCTGCTGGTGCTCGGGCCGGGCGAAGTGACGCAGTTCGCGCACGCGCAGCTCGCGCGCGTGGACAATCGCAATGTGCTGGCTTTCCGGCGCACGAGTTGAGAGAAAGACCATGAAGCTGCAAGACGACAACATCGACTTCACCACGCTCAACTGGGTCAAGCAGGAGCTCGACGAAACCCTCAAGCAGGCGCGCCAGTCGCTTGAGGCCTATGTCGAGGATCCTGCCGACTCGAGCCTGATGCGCTTCTGCGCGACCTACCTGCACCAGGTGCAAGGCACCCTGCGCATGGTCGAGTTGTACGGCGCGGCGATGGTCGTGGAAGAAATGGAACGCGTCGCCATGGCCCTGCTCGACGGCCAGATCAAGGCCAAGGACGACAGCTACTCCGTGCTCATGCGTGGCATCGTGCAGTTGCCTGATTATCTCGAACGCCTGCAGAGCGGACACAAGGACATCCCGATCGTCCTGCTGCCGCTGCTCAACGATTTGCGCGCGACACGCGGCGAGAAACTGCTGACCGAATCCGTATTGTTCTCGCCGGATCTGTCCGCACCGTTGCCCAGTGCCGCCGGTGGCGCCGCACAGGCCACGCCGGAACTCGAACTCAAGGCCGAAGCGGCGCGCCTGCGCTCGGCATTCCAGCTTTCCCTGCTGCGCTGGATTCGCGACGACTCCGCCGCGGCGCAGCTTGGGCGCCTGATCGAAGTACTCGACCGCCTGCGCACGGCCTGCACGCAGGAAGACGCCTGCCGCCTGTGGTGGGTATCCGCCGGGGTGCTCGAGGGCGTCGCCTCCGGTGCGGTCGAGGCCAATGCGGCGGTGAAATTGCTGTTCGGCAAGGTCGACCGCGAGATCAAGCGCCTGGTCGATACCGGCGAAGCGGGATTCCGCGTTTCGCCGCCGGCCGACCTGACCAAGAACCTGCTGTTCTACATCGCCCACTCGGAAGCCGCCGGCGAACGTGCCGCGGCGATCCGCACGACTTACAAGCTCGACACCCTGCTGCCCAGCGAAAAAGAACTGCAACACGCGCAGGGCTCGATTTCCGGCCACAACCGCAGCCTGCTCGACACCGTTTCGGTGGCGATCAAGGACGACCTGATGCGCGTGAAGGAAGCGCTGGACATCTTCCTGCGCGCGCAGGATCCGGATCCCGCCGAACTGATGGCCCAGGTCGACGCGCTCGACCGCGTCGGCGACACGCTCGGCATGCTCGGCCTCGGCGTGCCGCGGCGTGTGGTTACCGAGCAGCGCAAGGTCGTCGAGGAGATGGCAAACAAGTCGCGCCCCGCCGACGAGGCGACGCTGCTCGACGTGGCCGGCGCACTGCTTTACGTCGAAGCCTCGCTGGACGATCACATCGACCGCCTCGGCGCGGATGCCGGCGAGCAAACCGGCGGCAGCCCTGGATCGCCGGGCCTGGAATTGCCGAAGGCCGAAGCGCGCAAGATCCTCGATGCGCTGATGAAGGAAGCCACGGCCAACATCGGCCAGGCCAAGCAGGACATCGTCGCCTTCATCGAATCGCCGTGGGATCACTCCAAGGTGGAACCGATCCCGGCACTGCTCGACGAGATCGCCGGCGCGTTGCGCATCCTGGATCTCAACGACGCCGCGCAATTGATGAAGGGCATCGTGCGCTTCATCCAGGTCGAGTTGCTGCGCCACCGCCGCGTGCCGACCGCCGAGCAGATGGACAAGCTCGCCGACGCATTGGCATCGATCGAATATTACCTGGAAGCCACGCGCGATCAGCGCGGCGGCCGCGATCGCATCCTCGACGTGACCCGGCAGAGTCTGACCGCGCTCGGCTACTGGCCGGTGCCGCCCGATGACGGCGGCGGCGACGGACTGCCGGTCGTACCGCCGCAGCCCGCGCACGCCGCGGCCGCGCCTGCGCCTGGGACATCCACGACCGCCGCCGGGTTCACCGCGCCGTCCGTTGCGCTGCCGTCATCGCCGGCCGCGATCGCGATGGCGGACGCACACCAGGGCGACTATCCGCGCTGGGGCGAGGATCTTCCCGCCAGCGGCGAGGCCGGATTGAAGCCCGATGCGGGCGCCGCCGAGAATCCGGCGGAGATGCCGAGCATCGAATTGACCGACGAAAGCATCGACGAATACATCGCCCGCATGGACAAGGGCGAGGAGTCGCCCGCGCACGCCGAACCGGCGTCGACGCCCGAACATGCGATGGAAATCGAACCGGCAGTCGATGTGGCGCCGGGCCGGGGACTCGAAGACCTGGTCATTGGCGAACTTCACGCCGCCGAATCTCCCGCGCACGATCTGGCCGGGTTGCGCCTGATCGAAACGCAAGCCACCGCGACGCCGGCGCCGAACGTGCGCTACGTCGAGGTCGAGGAAGAAATCGAGGAAGAAGTTCCGGATATCGACGGCGCGGCGGTGACCGACGCCAGTTTCAGCGCGGTGCCGTCCGACGACATCGACGAGGAAATCCGCGAGGTGTTCGTCGAGGAAGTGCAGGACGAGATCGACAATCTGGGCCGCTGCCTGCCGGTGTGGAAAGCCGACGTGCACGACTTCGAGAAACTCAAGCCGATCCGGCGTTCGTTCCACACCCTGAAAGGTTCGGGTCGCCTGGTCGGCGCGTTGGCGCTGGGCGAGTTCAGCTGGAAAGCCGAGAACATGCTCAATCGCGTGCTCGACAAGACCATCCCGCCCGGGCAGCCGGTGCTGGCACTGGTGGAAACCGCCGTCGGCACGCTGCCGGAATTGCTGCGCGCGCTGCGTGGCGAGGGCAATCCCACGACCGACATCGGCCAGATCATGGCCGTGGCCGACCGCGTCGCTGCGGGCGAGGATGCCTATGTGCGCAGCAGCGCGCCGGCACGCACAATGCGCGTCAAGCGCATCGTCAAGCGCCTGGTCGCGGTGGTGGATGAAACGCCGCCGGCCGTCGCGCCAGCCGAGCTAAACGCGACGGTCGACATCGAACATGCCTTCGATGCCGCACCGGAAGAAATGGCCGCCCTGGCTGGCGGCGACGCGGCTGAGCAGGCGGCATTCGCTGCGGGTCCGTTGCCGAACGTGGACCCGGTGCTGTTCGATATCCTGAAAAGCGAAGTCGCCGCTCACCTGGCAGCGATCGACGGCTATCTTTCCGACTGGCGCGCGACACCGTCGCTGCCAGTCAGCGAACCGCTGCTGCGCGCCGTGCACACGCTCAACGGCGCGATCGCGATGGTGGATATTCCCACGATCACGCACGTGCTGGCGCCGCTGGAAGGCTATTCCAAGCGCTTGCGCGCGGGCAATCGCACGCTCGATGCGGACGGCGCCGCAGCACTCGGCGAAGCGTCCACGCTGGTGCGTGACTGCATCGCCTCGCTGGAATCCCCGCATCCGCAGATGCCGGACTCCAGCGCACTCGCGGCGCGCATCGCCGAATTGCGCGACCGTTTGCCGGAACCGGAAATGATGCACGTGCTGTTTTCCGAAACGCATGCGCACGAAACGCCGGCTGCGCCGGAGCTGGCCGCGGCCGAGCCCGAACTGCCGGCACACGACGACGAGGCCGCCTTGCTCGCCGAACTCGGCGCGCTGGAAAGCGAGGCGCGCGCCGAAGCCGAACTGCCAAAGGCCGTAGAGACGCCTGCCGAGGTGTCCGCCGTAGCGGACGAAGACGACGAGACCGCGCGCTGGCTGCGCGAGTACGAGCAGGCGCAAGCCGCCGAAACGCACACGTCGGTGGAGCACGCCGCGCTTGCCGCAATCGAGCCGGCTAAACCCGCCGAATTGCCGGAAACGGAATTGCTGTCGTTCGAGGACCTGCCCGCGCAGGCCGAGATTCCGGTTGCGGCCGAAGCCGAGCACGTCGAACTCGAAGCCGTGGAACCCGCGCACGTCGTGACCGAACCTGCGCCGATCGAAGCAACTGCGCAAGAACCCGAGACCGTGGCCGAGGTGGAAATTCCGCTGGCAGCGCCGGCGCCGGTGGCTGCGATCGAGCCTGCGCCCGCGCCGTTCGAGATGCAGGTCAGCCTGCCGCCGTTGCCCGACGATCCGCAGCCGGATGGCAAGCTCGAATTACCGGATCTGGATGACGACCTCCTCGAAATTTTCGTGCAGGAAGGCGCCGACATCCTCGATCACTCCGATGCCCTGATGGCGAAGCTGCGCGAAGCGCCGCAGGATCGCGAACTCATCACCGGATTGCAGCGCGACCTGCATACGCTCAAGGGCGGCGCGCGCATGGCCGGCCTCGCCCCGATCGGCGACCTGTCGCACGCGATGGAATCGCTGTTCGAGGCAATCAGCGATAACCGCCACGTGGTCGATCGCGTCACCGTCGAATCGCTGGAACGTGGATTCGATCGCTTGCACGGTCTCGTGCAGCGCGTGGCACGGCATCAGGCCGTCGCCATGCCCGAGCATGCGATCGCGCGCTTCGAGGGACTGGTTTCCGGCGAATTGTCTGCGTCGTTGGCGGCGGTTTCCGCCACGCCCGTCGCTCCCGTTAGCGCGTCGATTCCCGTCACACCAACAGCACCAACGCGAGTCTCCGAGCCGGCGGCAGCGAGGCCTGCGGCGCGACCGGCGCCGCGCGCGCTGCCCGCAATCGAGGATGAAGTCCAGCAGCACGCGCCGCAGGAAATGATCCGCGTGCGTTCCGATCTGCTCGACTCGCTGGTGAACTACGCCGGCGAGGTGTCGATCTACCGCTCGCGCCTGGAACAGCAAATCTCGACCTTCCGCTTCAACCTGGTCGAGTTCGAAACCACGGTCAGTCGTCTGCGCGACCAGTTGCGCAAGCTCGAACTGGAAACCGAGGCGCAAATCCTTTCGCGCTATCAGCGCGAGGCGGAATCGTCGGAATCCTCGTTCGATCCGCTGGAACTGGATCGCTTCAGCCAGTTGCAACAGCTCTCGCGCGCGCTGGCCGAGTCGGTGTCGGACTTGGTCTCGATTCAGGGCCTGCTCGACGACCTGACCCGCCAGTCCGAAACCTTGTTGTTGCAGCAATCGCGCGTCTCGTCCGACTTGCAGGAAGGCCTCATGCGCACGCGCATGGTGCCGTTCGATTCGCTCGTGCCGAGTCTGCGTCGCACCGTGCGCCAGGCCGCACAGGAAACCGGCAAGCGCGCCCAACTCAAAGTGGAAGGTGCGCAGGGCGAAATGGACCGCAACCTGCTCGAGCGCATGAAGGCGCCGTTCGAGCACATGCTGCGCAATGCGCTCGCGCACGGTATCGAATCGCCCGAGGAACGCGCCGGCGCCGGCAAACCCGGCGAAGGCACCGTCACCATCCACGTCAGCCGCGAAGCGACGGAAGTCGTGTTGCGCGTGGCCGACGACGGCCGCGGCATGGATCGCGACGCGATCCGGCGCAAGGCGATCGAGCGCGGCCTGCTCAAGCCCGACGTGCAGCTTTCCGACCGCGACCTGTACGGCTTCATCCTGGAAACCGGCTTTTCCACCGCCGAGCACGTCACCCAGCTTGCCGGCCGTGGCGTTGGCATGGACGTCGTGCACAACGAGATCAAGCAGCTCGGCGGTTCGCTCGCGATCGATTCCACGCGCGGCGCCGGCAGCACCTTCATCATCCGCCTGCCGTTCACGCTGGCGGTGACGCAGGCGATTCTGGTGCGCCTCGGGGAGGCGACGTACGCCGTGCCGATGTCCTCGGTGCAGGGCGTGGTACGCATCGCGCACGACGACCTGGAACGTCGCATGACCCAGCCGAACCCCGCCTACAACTATGCCGGTGAGGAATTCCTGATCTACGAACTGTCGCATCTGCTCAACGTGCCGGCCACGCGCATGGCCGACGAGACGCAATTGCCGCTGCTGATGACGCGCACCGGCGACCAGCGCGCCGCCGTGCGCATCGACAGCGTGATCGGTTCGCGCGAAATCGTGGTCAAGTCGGTCGGCCCGCAGATCAGCTCGATCCCCGGCATCTTCGGCGCGACGATCATGGGCGACGGCTCGGTCGTGATGATTCTCGACCTCGCTCCGCTCGTGCGCCGCAGCGCCGCGTTGCGCGAGCGCGCGGAAGCCGCCGGCGGCGTGGCAATGCTGCCAGTGGCGCCGGCTCCGGTCGAGCCCGCGATCGAGCAGCGCGCCCATCCGTTGATCATGGTGGTGGACGATTCGATCACCATGCGCAAGGTCACCACGCGCGTGCTCGAACGCAACGACATGGACGTGGTCACCGCGAAAGATGGCCTGGACGCGGTCGAGAAACTTCAGGACAAGGTGCCGGACGTGGTCCTGCTCGACGTGGAAATGCCACGCATGGACGGCTACGAACTGGCCACCTACATGAAGAACGATCCGCGCCTGAAGCAGGTGCCGATCATCATGATCACCTCACGTACCGGCGAGAAGCATCGCCAGCGCGCGTTCGAAATCGGCGTGGAGCGCTACCTCGGCAAGCCCTACCAGGAAGCCGATCTGTTGCGCAACGTGCAGGAAACATTGAGCGCCAAGAATCCGGGATTGAGTCGTGCCTGAGTCCAACGCCATCGCGGTTGCGCTGCTGTACCAGGCAGGGCAACTCGGCAGTCACCTGAAAAACGCGCTCGGCGAACTCGGCGCCGCCGTCGTGTACGAGGCGCCGCCGGCAAGCGTCGACCGCGACGCGCTGGAAAATTCCGGCGCGCGCGTGGTCATCGTCAACCTCGATGCCGACAGCGACAATTACGTCGACGCGTTGTTCGACGTGCTCGACGCCGGCGATTACGAGGTCGTGTTCAACGACGCGCAAGTGTCGTCGAATCTGCAGGGCTGGGATCAGGCGCGCTGGGTGCGGCACCTGGGCTCCAAGATCCTGCGCAAACCCGAGAACGTCGAGCCGCCGCGTCCGCCGGGAGCGCAGGCCGTGCCGACGCCGGTACAGAAATCGGCATCCGGCGTGCCGGTCGCGGAGAAACCCGGACCCGCGCCTGCCGCACCGGTTGCGCCACCTCCCGATGTGGAGGAAGTACCGGCGTCGGAACGCCCGACCGTCAAGATGCCGCTGCCGCCGGAACTGCTGGCTGAGACGGTGCCAAAAGCAGCACCGCCGCAGCAACCCGCCGCGGGCGTGGATGCGGCCGAGCTCGCCGAGTTCGCCAAGCTGCTCGACACACCGGCCGCCGCAGCGGCACCCGAGCCGGCCACGACGACGCCCGCACCCATTCCGGATCTGGGCGACTTCGCCGCCGAGCTCGATGCCCTGTTCGCTGCGGCGGACACCAAGTCCACGGAAGCGCCGGCATCGGTGCCACAATCACCCGCGAAGGACGAATTCGATATCGCGCTGCCGGCGGATTTCGATCTGGCTCTGGACGAGGCCGCGCCGATACCGGACATCGAACTGGATGCGCTCGACATCCCGGTCGACGCGGCCGCCGCGCCCGCACCGCCGCAGCAATCGCAATCCGTCGACGAACTGCACGACGAATTCCCGGCGATCTTCGAACAGCTCGACGACGCGGCTTTGGCGGTGCCCGAAGCGAAGGACTCCGAATTCAAGCCGGCCGAGCGCCCGACCGTGGAACCCGAACCGGCGTTGCCGATGGAATGGTCGCTGGAAGGCGACGATGCCCAACCAGTGACCGGCAAGGCCAGCTTCGGCATCGAGAAGGTGTCGGCCGAGGAATTCCTCGCCCCGCAGGTCGACGAGCCGGCCAAGCCGACCGTGCCCATGCCGGAGCCGACGTTCACGCTGGAATTGATGCCGATTGAAGAAGCGGTCGCGCCGAGCCAGCACAATCCGGATTACTTCCACGAACAGCGGCTCGACGAAGCGCGTGTGGCAAAGCCGCTCAAGGTCGGCACCGGCGCCGGAATTTCCCGCGTCGTGGTGCTCGGTGCCTCGATCGGCGGGCCGGAAGCCGTGCGCGATTTCCTCGGCGCGCTGCCGGCTGGATTCCCGGCCCTGTTCGTTCTCGCCCAGCACATGGGCGAGGAATTCCTCGAGCTGATGTCGGCGCAGTTGCGCAAATCGATCGCCTTGACCGTGCGCAACCCCAGCCACGGCGAACGCGCGGCGCATGGCGAGGTGCTGGTTGTGCCGACCACGCACCGTCTGCAAGTCGACGCCGAAGGCGTGGTCACGCTGGCGCATCTGCCGGAGAAGCAACCCTATTCGCCATCCATCGACCAGGTGCTGCGCGATGCCGCCGATGCGTTCGGCGACAAGGCCTGCGCGATCATCTTCTCCGGCATGGCGCACGATGCGATCGAGGGCAGCAAGCACCTCAAGTCGAAGGGCGGACGCATCTGGGCGCAGGACCCCGATACCTGCGTGATCAGTTCGATGGTCGATGGCGCGCGCGAGGCGGGCGTGGTTGAATTCCTCGGCTCGCCGAAACAACTGGCGGACAAAATGATTGCGGAATACGGCAAGGCGTAAGGAGCGAACATGGCCGACCCCACCAGCCGCGAAATCCGCGGCCTCATGATCCCCGTCACCGGCGGGCGCGTGTTGCTGCCCAACGCCACCGTGGCCGAGGTCATCACCTACTCGGTGCCGGAAAAGATCCCCGACGCACCCGACTGGCTGCTCGGGCGCTTGTCCTGGCGCGGCTGGCGCCTGCCGCTGTTCTCATTCTCGATGTTGTCCGGCGGTGCGACCAAGGAAAGCTATTCCAACGCCAAGGTGGCCGTGCTCAAGGCGCTCGGCGGCAACGCCAAGATGCCGTTCCTGGCCATGCTTGCGCAGGGCTTCCCGCGCCTGACCACGATCACGCCGGATTTGCTCATCCCGACCGGCGACGAATCAGCGCATCCGCAGGGCGTGCATGCGCAGGTGCTGGTGCGCGACGATCAGGCGGTGATCCCGAACCTCGGGCAGATCGAGGCGCTGGTGGCGCAGGCGATTCCGTAGCGAAGCTGCTGCGTTTTCAAAAATCCCCGAACATCGCTTGCAGCGCCGCCAAGGCCGCGACGCCGGCCGTTTCCGTGCGCAGGATGCGCGGTCCCAGGCGCAGGCCGTGGAATCCCGTTTGCGTGAGCAGAGCTACGTCGTTGGCGGTGAATCCGCCTTCCGGGCCGACAACGAGAATTGCGCCGTTGTCCATTTGTGGAAATTGCCGCAAAT
>DATIOA010000209.1:0-2659 GCA_035473575.1 Rudaea sp.
TGGAATTCCTCGGCGACGCGTTGGTCGGGCTGTTTGTGGCGGAGTTGCTCTACGCCCGCTTTCCGCACGCCGACGAGGGCGACCTGACGCGCTGGCGCGCGCGCATGGTCAACGAAGGCGCGCTCGCGCAAATAGCGCGCGAGTTGGATCTCGGCGACCAACTGCAGTTAGGGCCGGGTGAGTTGAAAACCGGTGGATTCCGTCGCGATTCGATTCTTGCCGACGCGTTCGAAGCGCTGGTCGGCGCGTGTTATCTGGATGGCGGCTTCGACGCCTGCCGCCAGGCTGTGCGCGCGATTTTCGAGCCGCACGCGGACGCAGCCGTCCAGGCGCAGGATAAAGACCCGAAGACGCAGTTGCAGGAATTGCTGCAAGGACGCGGCCTGCCGCTGCCGGTCTATGCGCTGACCGGATCCAGCGGCGCCGATCACGCGAAGATCTTCGACGTGACCTGCGCCATCGACACCTTCGATCTGCGCTGCGTGGGCCGCGGCGGCAGCCGGCGTGCGGCGGAGCAGGCCGCGGCGGCAGCGGCATTGGAACGGATTGCCGAGGCGCACCATGCCTGAGACGCATCCGGCGGAATTCCGCTGCGGCACGGCTGCGCTCGTCGGCCGTCCCAACGTCGGCAAGTCGACTCTGCTCAATGCCATGCTCGGCTGGCATTTGAGCATCGCAGGACCCAAGCCGCAGACCACGCGCCATCGCATCCTCGGCATCCTCTCCCGCCCGCACGGGCAAATCCTGTTCCTCGACACGCCCGGAATGCATCGCAGCGGTGGCCGCGCGATCAACCGCCAGCTCAACCGCGCCGCACGACAGGCAATCGCCGAGGCGGATGTGACCGTGCAGGTCGTCGAAGCCGGACGCTGGACGGCGGAAGACGCTGCCGTCTGGAATGCGCTTGATGCCAGTCGACCGCGATTGCTGGCGATCAACAAGGTCGACGCGAGCAAGAACAAGGCGACGCTGTTGCCGTTCATCGAAAAGATCAGCGCGGAGCGCTCCTTCGATGCGGTGTTTCTCGTTTCCGCGCGCCGCCGCGATGGACTCGACAAACTCGAACGCGGCATCATCGAGCGCCTGCCGCAAGCTCCGGCCATTTACGCTGCGGACGAACTGACGGATCGCAGCGAACGCTTCCTGGCCGGCGAGATGGTGCGCGAACAGGCGATGCTGCGCCTGGCCAACGAATTGCCCTACGCCGCGACGGTGGAAGTGACGGAATTCAGCGAAGAAGAAGGCCGCATCGTTATCCATGCCACGATCTGGGTAGAACGCGAGGGCCAGAAGGCCATCGTCATCGGCGCCGGCGGCGCGCAGCTGAAGGCGATCGGCAGCGCGGCGCGCCGCGTCATGGAAAAATCCTTCGACCGTCGCGTGCATTTGCAACTGTGGGTGCGCGTGCGCGAGAACTGGTCGGACGACGAGGCGGCATTGAAGCGTTTTGGTTACGCCGAGTGAATCGCGTCGAGGCGCAACCGGCGTTCGTCCTGCATGCACGCGCATGGCGGGAAACATCGATGCTGCTCGACGTGCTCAGCCGCGATCACGGCCGCGTCGGGCTCGTCGCACGCGGCGTACGCAGTGCGCGAACGCGCACGCCGCGGTCTCTGTTGCAACCCTTCGCACCGTTGCAGTTGAGCTGGAGCGGGCGTGGCGAGTTGGCGACGATGCATGCGGCGGAAGCGGTCGGCGCGGCGCTGCCGTTGGCCGGCGAGGCCCTGCTTTGCGCCTTGTACCTCAATGAACTCGTCGTGCGCCTGGCGCCGCGCAACGACCCGCATCCGGACATGTTCGCGACATACCTCGAAACCCTGGCGCGGCTGGCACAGGGCGATGCGCCGGCGTGGACGTTGCGTCGTTTCGAACGCGATCTGCTGAGCCAACTCGGCTACGGATTGCTGCTCGAAACGCAAGCCGATACCGGCGGACCGATTGCGGCCGCTGGGGAATACGCATATCTCCTGGAGCAAGGTCCAGTGCGCTGGCGCGGCGCGGGCGACGGATTGAAATTGCGTGGCGCAGCTTTGCTCGCGTTGGCGCGCGACGAGGAGCCGGACAGTGCGGATCTGCCGAGCCTGCGGCGCCTGTTGCGCGCTCTGATCGCGCAGCGGTTGGATGGCGCCGTACTGAACGCCTGGAATTTGTTGGGCGGAACGCGTTCCGCGAGCGGTTAGCCGCGCAAGGCAGTTGTCGTTTCGCGGCACACGACGATAAACGCGTCGCGCAGTTCATCCATTGCGTGAGTGCCTGCGCGCAGTGCGTTCTGCCAGTCCGCCGCGCAGGTCGCCAGCGCACTTGCGCCGCAGAATCCGCAGGATGCGCGCAACCGATGCAGGCGTTCGCCCAAGCGCGCAACGTTCGCCGCAAGATCACCGCGGGTCAGGTCGTCCTCGAGTTGTTCCAATTCCCGGACAAGCAGGCCGCGCAATGCATGCAACGCGCCCGCATCGCCGCCGATGCAATTGAGTGCCGCTTCATCGTCGAGCAGGGCAGGTGCGTCCTGTGGCAAACGCCGCCGCACGGTTTCGGCGATTCGTTGAACCGATGCCGGCTTCTCCAGCACATCCACGAACCCGGCGGCGCGCAGTTGGATTGCGGTCGCCGTATCGATTTCCGCGCTGGTGGCGATTGCCGGCGCGGTGACGCCGCGCTC
>DATIOA010000210.1:0-2881 GCA_035473575.1 Rudaea sp.
TACATCCTGGATCTCGGCGTCGAGTTGCGCGGCAACTCGCGCATCGACTCGATGAAGGATTTGCTCGCGCAGAAATTCGATGCGGTGTTCGTCGGCAGCGGCGCGCCACGCGGGCGCGACCTGGATCTGCCCGGCCGCAAGGACGCGGCGAAGAACATCCATATCGGCCTGGACTGGCTGGCCTCGGTGTATTTCGAACACATCAAGAAAATCGGCAAACGCGTGATCGTGCTCGGCGGCGGCAACACGGCGATGGATTGCTGCCGCTCGTCGCGGCGCCTCGGCGGCGAGGACGTGAAGGTGATCGTGCGGTCGGGCTTTGAGGAAATGAAAGCCTCGCCGTGGGAAAAAGAAGACGCGCAGCACGAGGGCATCCCGATCCTGAATTACCTCGTGCCGAAAACCTTCGTGCACGAGAACGGCAAACTCACCGGCATGACGTTCGAGAAGGTACGCGCCGAGCGCGATGAGAAAGGGCGTCGTAAATTGATCCCGACCGGCGAGCCGGATGCGTTTTTCGAATGCGACGATGTGCTGATCGCGGTCGGCCAGGAAAACGCGTTTCCGTGGATCGAACGCGACATCGGCATTGACTTCGATGCTGAATGGGACATGCCGAAGGTCGACAAGATCACGATGCAATCGACGCTGCCGAATGTATTTTTCGGCGGCGACGCGGCGTTCGGGCCGAAGAACATCATCTGGGCCGTGGCGCACGGCCACGATGCGGCGGTGTCGATCGACAAGCTGCTCAGCGGCGAGGACATCCACGAGCGTCCCGAGCCGGGCGTCAGTCTGATATCGCAGAAGATGGGCATCCATGAATGGAGTTACGACAACGATATTTCCAACGACGCGCGCTATGTGGTGCCGTGGCGCGACAAGGCGCAGACGCTGAAAAGCATCAAGACGGAAGTCGAGCTCGGTTTCGACGCCAAGAGCGCACTCGCCGAGGCGCAGCGTTGCCTTAACTGCGACGTGCAGACCGTATTCACTAAGGACGTGTGCATCGAATGCGACGCCTGCGTGGACATCTGTCCGATGGATTGCATCAGTTTCACGCAAAACGGCGACGAGGCGGAGTTGCGCACGCATCTGTCCGCGCCGGCGCTGAACCTGACGCAGGCGTTGTATGTGTCCGACGCGCTCAAGACGGGTCGCGTGATGGTCAAGGACGAGGACGTCTGCCTGCACTGCGGCCTGTGCGCCGAGCGCTGCCCGACCGGCGCCTGGGACATGCGCAAGTTTCTCATCGAGATGACGCATGCGGGTCCGGGTTGTCACAAGCACGCGAAGAAGGAGGCGGCGTGATGCTTTGCTCGTCATTCCAGCGAAAGCTGGAATCCAGCTCTTTCATTTTGTCATGCTGCAAAAGCTGGATCCCAGCTTTCGCTGGGATGACGCGACTCTCGGTTGCCGCATGAAACCCATCACCGCCACCAACGACTTCGTTGTCAAGTTCGCCAACGTCAATGGCTCCGGTTCCGCCTCGGCGAACGAGCTGTTTGCCAAGTCCATCCTGCGCATGGGCGTGCCGGTCAGTCCGCGCAACATTTTTCCGTCGAACATCCAGGGCCTGCCGACCTGGTATGAGGTGCGCGTCACGGAGCAGGGTTGGCTGGGCCGGCGCGGCGGCGTGGACATGATGGTCGCGATGAATCCGCAGACCTGGGATGCGGACATCGCGGAAATCGAGCCGGGCGGTTATCTGTTCTACGACAACACGCGACCGCTGCCGGCGTCGAAGTTCCGCGCCGACGTCAACGTGATCGGCATGCCGCTCACCGCGATCTGCAACCGCACCTATGCCGATGCGCGCCAGCGCCAGTTGTTCAAGAACATCATGTACATCGGCGCGCTGTCGGGGCTGCTCGACATCGACCCCGCCGAAATCGAGAAACTGTTCGGCGAGCAGTACAAGGGCAAGGAAAAACTGCTCGATTCCAACGTCAAGGCGCTGCATCTGGGCCGCGATTACGCGAAAGAACACCTGGTGCCGATTGGCCTGAAGATTCGTCGCGCCAACGCGGTCGGCGAGCGTATCTTCGTCGACGGCAACTCCGCCGCGGCGTTGGGCTGCGTCTATGGCGGCGCGACGGTGTGCGCGTGGTATCCGATCACGCCTTCGTCGTCGCTGGCCGAGGCGTTCCAGAAATACTGCATGAAATTCCGCACGGATGCCGAGACCGGTGAGAACAAGTTCGCCATCGTGCAGGCCGAGGACGAGATCGCCTCGATCGGCATGGTGGTCGGCGCCGGCTGGAACGGCGCGCGCGCGTTCACGACCACGTCCGGGCCGGGCATTTCGCTGATGAACGAGTTCATCGGCCTGGCATATTTCGCCGAAATTCCGGTGACCATCATCGACGTTCAGCGCGGCGGACCATCCACCGGCATGCCCACGCGCACGCAGCAATCCGACGTGCTCGCCTGCGCCTATGCGTCGCACGGCGACACCAAGCACGTGCTGCTTTTTCCGGAAGACCCGCACGAGTGTTTCGAGTTTTCGGCACAGGCGCTGGATTTGGCCGATCGCCTGCAAACGCCGATCTTTGTGTTGACGGATTTGGACATCGGCATGAACCAGCGTCTCGCTGCGCCGTTCGAATGGGACGATGCGCGCGAACTCGATCGCGGCAAGGTGATGACCGCCGAGGAACTGGAAGCCGGCAAATATTTTGGTCGCTACAAGGATGTGGACGGCGACGGTATTCCCTGGCGCACCTATCCGGCCACGCACCCCAAGCGCGGCAGCTTCTTCACGCGCGGCACCAGCAAGAATCCCGAGGCGCGCTATTCCGAACGCGGCGACGATTACCTGTACAACATGCAGCGGTTGTTGAAGAAATTCGACACTGCGAAAGCGCTGGTTCCGCAGCCG
>DATIOA010000211.1:0-7184 GCA_035473575.1 Rudaea sp.
CGTTTCGCTGCTGGCCGAAGCGCGCGGGCACAAGGTGATTCCGTCGGTGCGCACGATCAATGACCTGCGCAAGCGTGCGCTGTACGGCCTCGACATCGAGGATCTCAACCAGAAGCTCACGAATTTCCTGCCCGCGGGCGGGCGCGATACCACCGACCTTGGCGTGCTCGTGTATTTCGGCGAAACCAGCTATGCGGCGCTGGCGGATCTGGCGCGGCAGGTGTTCGAGACGTTTCCGTGTCCGATCCTGCGTCTGGAATTCGAGCGCGAGTAGGTCTGGCAGATCAGTGCGATCAAGCCGGCCAGCCTGCACACGCTGGCCGAACCGCAAGAGGATTCCTTCGCCGCCGCGCTGGACAAGTTTTCGAAGAAACTGTGGCGCAAGCCGCGTGCGCGCCGTCAGTACCGCTACGACATCGCCATGCTCGCCGATCCGAACGAGCAGATGCCGCCGTCGAACAAGCGTGCGCTGAAACGCTTCGCCGAAGCCGGTCGCGAACTCGCCATCGAGGTGGAAACGATCGGCAAGAACGATTATTCGAGCCTCGCCGAATACGATGGCCTGTTCATCCGCGAAACGACGGCGCTGGACAGCCATACCTACCGCTTCGCCAACAAGGCCGAGAAGGAAGGCATGGTGGTGATCGACGATCCGGGCTCGATCCTCAAGTGCACGAACAAGATTTATCTGCACGATCTGCTCAAGTCGCGCAAGCTGCCCACGCCGAGGACCGAAATCCTCTACCGCGACGACGGTAAGCGGCTGGAGGAACTGCCGGACCTTTTCGGCTTTCCGATCGTGCTGAAGATTCCGGATGGGTCTTTCTCGCGTGGCATCGTCAAAGTGGAAACGCCCGAACAGTTGAAGATTGCCGTTGACGACCTGTTCCAGCACACGGCGCTGGTGCTGGCCCAGGAATTCCTGTTCACCGAGTTCGACTGGCGCATTGGCGTGCTCGATGGCGAGGCGCTGTACGCCTGCCAGTACTTCATGTCGCGCGGGCACTGGCAGATCTACAACCACGGCGCCAACGCGACGCAGAAGTCCGGTGGTTTCAAGACCCTGCCGGTGCGCAGCGCACCGGCCGATATCGTCAAACTCGCGCTGAAGGCCACCGCCCCGATCGGCGACGGACTCTACGGCGTGGATTTGAAACAGGTCGGCAACCGCAACGTGGTGATCGAAGTCAACGACAATCCGTCGATCGACGCCGGCGTGGAAGACGCCTATCTGGGCGAGGATTTGTACCGGCGCATCATGTCCGAATTCCTGCGGCGCATGGAGAAAAAGCGCCTCGGCATCAAGGACTGATCGCGGCGCAGGCGCCGCGCGCAGGATTTGACTCGATAGTACCCACGCTTTTCGGAAAGTGCGTGCACGGACGCACGCTTTTTGATTCTCGCGATCAGGGATGATCGCAAAAATGCGACCACCACCAACATCCGGTTCCGACGCAACCAGCAAAGGTCAATCAACGGCGCGGCGACCAGCCAGAATGGCAGCCAGCCGAATAGCGCATCGTGCGCGCGCAGCGGCGGGAAGACCAGGCACGCCAGGGTGCCGGCCGCGAGCCACACCCAAAGGACATTTTCCAGCGCACTTGCGCGTCTGGCCGGATTCGACAAGGTCAACATGATTTGACTCCCTTTGTGCCCGCGATGGGCGCATCCTCGCAAGACGCGATCTCACGCATTGAGATGGCATGCCGGCGACCCGATGCGCTCGTCTATACTGGGCGCGACGCCAACGGACGCCCCCGTGGAAACTCCGCACTTCCTGCAATACGCCGTGATGTTCCTCGCCGCCGCGGTGATCGCGGTGTCGGTTTCGCGGCGCGCGGGATTGGGTGCGGTGCTCGGCTATCTGGCCGCCGGCGCGGTGATCGGTCCGCACGTGCTCGGGCTCACGCCGGACATGAGCCAGGCAACGCAATTTTCCGAGCTCGGCGTGATCTTCCTGCTGTTCATCATCGGCCTGGAACTATCGCCGCAACGGCTGTGGGTGATGCGGCGCGCGGTGTTCGGTGCGGGCACCGCGCAGGTCACGGCATCGGCGCTGCTGCTCGGCGGCGTGGCCTGGCTGGCGGGCGTCCAGCGCAACAGCGCGTTGATCATCGGCCTCGGCCTCGCGCTATCGTCGACGGCGCTGGGCATCCAGATCCTGGCCGAACGCAAGGAACTGGCGAGCCCGCATGGGCGCCTCGCCTTCGCGATCCTGCTGTTCCAGGATCTGGCGGCAATTCCGATCCTCGCTCTGATCCCCCTGCTCGGCACGCATGCGGCTTCCACCTCGTCTTCCGCCAATGCCTTGACCGTGGCGAAAATCATCGCGGTGATCGCAGCAATCATCATCGGCGGCCGCTGGCTGTTGCGCCCGGTTTTCCGCACGGTCGCCGGTCTGCGCATTCCCGAGGTCTTTACGGCGACGGCATTGCTGGTCGTGCTCGGTGTCGCCTGGTCGATGCAACTGGCCGGCATGCAGATGTCGCTCGGCGCGTTTCTCGCTGGCGTGCTGCTCGCCGATTCCGAATACCGTCACGAAATCGAAGCGCAGATCGAACCATTCAAGGGCCTGCTGCTTGGCTTGTTTTTCCTGAGCGTGGGCGTATCGCTGGATCTTGGCCTGATCCGACGCGAACCGCTGGAGATCGCGGCGATCGTCATCAGTCTGCTGGTGGTCAAATCGGTGGTCCTGCTGGCTCTCGGCAAGTTGTCTGGCAAGCTCGACCTGGCCGGCGGTCTGCGACTGGCGACGATCCTTGCCGGTGGCGGCGAATTCGCCTTCGTCGTTTTCAACCTCGCCGGACAGCACGGCTTGCTCGCAGCTGCGCAGCGCGACGCGCTCGTGGTCGCGGTCACCGTGTCAATGGCGCTGACGCCGTTGTCGCTGATCGCGGTTTCGCGCTGGCTGGCCACGCACCAGTTGCCCACAGCGCCAAAATTCGACACGATCCCCGACGAACATCCGCGCGTGATCATTGCCGGCTACGGACGCATGGGCCAGATCGTGTCGCGCATCCTGCGCGCCCAGCGCATCGCGTTCACCGCGCTGGAAACATCGGCCGAGCAAGTGGACTCTTCGCGCCGCTTTGGCAGCCACATCTATTTCGGCGACCCCGCCCGCCCCGAGTTGCTGCGTGCGGCCGGGGCGGAGCGCGCCGAGATATTCGTGCTCGCCACGGACGACCCCGAAGCGAACCTGCGCACCGCACGCCTGGTCAAACGCGCGTTTCCGCATCTGAAGATCGTCGCGCGCGCGCGCAACCGTCAACACGCATTCCGCCTGATGGACCTGAGCCTTGCCGACGACGACGTGGTACGCGAAACGCTGTATTCGAGCCTGGAAATGACCCGGCGCGTGCTGATCGAACTGGGGCTGGATGCGAGCCTCGCCGCGGAGCGCGTGGAGAAGTTCCGCGTACACGACGCGCATCTGCTGCAAACCCAGTACCTGGTCTACGACGACGAAGCTGCGCTGGTGCAATCGAGCAAGGACGCGCTCGACGACCTGGAGCGTCTGTTCGAAGCCGATCGCTCGAATGAAACGCCGTCCGCGCAGTAGCCGGCCAGACGCAATTCAGATTGCCTGACGCCGGCCGCGCTCGTCGCCGAGTTCGGAGGCAACGTCGATGAAGCCGAGCAGGTGCGCCACCTCGCGCGGCGTGCGTTCGAGCAGGTCGCGACGCGTGCGATCCGCGCCCGCCGTAAGCAAGGCACGCGCAGGCAACAGCAATCCATGCATCGCGCAGGCATGCAGAGGGCCGACGCCGCGTTCGTCCTGCATGTCGATGCGCGCGCCGCGTTCGCACAGCATCCCCAGCAGGCCGAGCAACGCTTTCTGGTCGGCGCCGCTGCGCGGTTGCGCACGCGCGCCGAGCAGGATCAGCAACGCGGTTTGTCCATCGGCATTGCACGCATCGATCGGCGCGCCGGCATCCAGGAGATGTTCGATCACGCGGCGCGCTGCCTGCGAGTCGCCGCCAGCGAAAGCGAATTGCGCAGCGGCATGCAGAGCGCGCATGCCGTGTTCGTCGGCGGCATCGGTCTGTGCACCGTGCGCGAGCAGGACGTCGACGATTTCCGCGTCGCCGCGCCCGGCCGCGGCCATAAGCGTCGTGCCACCGCCAGCGAGGCGCTGGTCGATTTCGACTCCGCGCTCGATCAATAGATCCATGACCGCCCATTGCCGGGCGGCGACCGCCGCGCTCAATGCCGTCGAACCATCCCAGGCGGCATGCGCCGGCTTCGCGTCGCGCTCGAGCAGCAGCGCCGCCACATCCGCATATCCCCGACCGGCGGCGTGCAAGAGTGCGGTCGCGCCATAGCCGTCGACCGCATCCACCGGCAATCCGAGTTCGAGCAGTTTGCCGACGGCTTCGGCATCGCCGGCGGACGCCGCCGCGATCACGTCGCCGGCGCGCAATGGCCGGCAGGGCAGTTTCCAGCCGGGCCAATTCAGCCAGCGCTGCAGGTTCGCCTGTCCACGCGCCAAGGCCAGACCCAGTGGCGTTTCGTTGTTGGCGGCCCGCACTTCCGGATCGGCGCCCGCACGCAGCAGAGACTTGATCAGTTCTTCGCGTGCGGGCTCCGGTGCGAACAGCGCGGCAAACAGCGGCGTGAGCCCGCGCCGGTCGCGCACCCGCACATCGGCACCACGCGCCAGCAGCGAATCGCACAACCGTGGCCATCCGTTCGCCAGCGCCAGGGCCAAGGGCGTGCGTCCCTCGCCGTCGGCTCGGAATGCTTCCGCCCCGCTTTCCAGCAAGCGCAGTGCGAACGCTTCCAATTCGGGCTGTGGAATATCGCCGCTCATCGAGGCGACGCAAATTTGCGTCATCGCGTCGCCGCCCGACGGTTGAGCGCCGGCATCCATGAGATCTTGCGCTGCCGCCAACATGGTGGGCAATTGCAGCAAGGCATGTTGCAACAAAGGTTCGCCGTCGAAGCTGGCGTTCGCATCAAGTCCGTGATTGAGCAGCCAGCGGCGCGGCGCGGCATCCGGATGCGCGGCGAGTTCGCCATAAAGTCGCGCCAACGTCTGCGGCGGCCATGCGCGGGCGTCGCCGGCGAAGGTCTCCACGATCTGCCAATGGCCAAAGCGCAGCGCGTCTAGCAGGTGTCCTGCCGAATCGTCGACGGCGCCGGCGGCCTTGTCTGCGTGCAGATGCGCCGGGCTTGGATATTCGGGATCGATCAGAGCGACGATGTTCCAGCGTCCGGCGGCAGCGGCGAACTCCACCGCGCGTCGCCCATTCTTGGTGGCAAGCTGGCGCGAAATGCCGAAGCTGAGCAGGCGTTGCACGGTCTCCTCGCCCGCGCGCAACGACTGCGCGGCGATGGTGAGCGCGCTGCGCCCGGCGTGATCGACCGCATCCGGCGGCGGCCGCGACGCGATCAGTACGTCGAGCACGGCATGCGCATCGGCGCGCGCAGCCTCCATCAGCGCGGTCGTGCCGTGCGCATCCGCCGCATCGACCTGCGCGCCGGCGTCGAGCAATGCGCGCACGATGCCGGCGTGCCCGTGCAATGCGGCCGTCATCAACGCCGTGCGTTGCAAGGCGTCGCGCGCATCCACGCGCGCCCTGCGCTTGAGCAGCAATTTCACCCCTTCCGCATCGTCGTCTTCGATCGATGCGGCGGCGATCAGGGCCGGCTGCGCCAGTGCGAGGTCCGGCTTCGCGCCATGCTCGAACAGGAAGCGCACCAGTTCCCAGTTCGCCGCCGCGCAAGCCATGACCAGCGGCGTTTCGCCAGCGCGGTTGATCGTATCGATGCGCGCGCCGGCATCGCACAGCAGGGCGACCACGATGGGTTTTGCGGAGAGCGCGGCAAAATGCAACGGCGTATTGCCATCGGCATCGGCGCAATTCACGTCGGCGCCATTGGTCAACAGTGTCATCACCGCCTCGGGGCGTCCTTCGCGACTGTCGCGGGTCGTCGCGATCAGTATTGGCAATCCGGCATGCACGCGCTGAAGATCAGCGCCTTTGGCGATGAAGCCGCGCAACAGTCGAATATCCGGATTGAGTGCGGCCAGGACCAATGCGCTGCGCTGGTCGCGGTCATCGGCCGGCGGCGTACTGTTCGGATCCGCGCCATGCTCCAACGCGGCCAGCGCGAGCTGGGTCTGGCCGGCGCGCACGCAGCGCAGCAGCATGGTATCCAGATCGCCGGGGCCAAAATCCGCAAGCACCTGTTCGGCTGGCGGCGACGCGCTTTCGTGTGTCGGTGGTGCCGGCGCATCCACGAGCGGCACGCGCTCGGCGCGCGAACGGCGAAGATCAATCGCCAAGACGACGGCAGCACGCTGAACGACGATCCAGGTCAGCGGCAGCACGAGCACCACGCAGGCGGCAAGCATGGCTGTGCGCTCGTTTGCTGCAATCGGCACGCCCAGTCCCGACGCCGCCAGCGCGCCTTGCGTCAATGCAAACAGCGCTAGCGACGCGAGCAAGCCATGACCGAAAAAAATCTCGTTGTCAGCGGTAAGTTTCCATGCCTGCACCAATTTTTCTTGCAGTCCACGGCCGCGGCTGGCGGGCGCACGCCGATATCGCGCATCCATTGCGGCCAAGCCGAACGCAGGCCAGATGCGCCACAACGCCAGCAACGCGAGTATGGCGGCAGCGGAAATGCTCAAGGCGACGCCGAGCGAAGCATCGTTGCGCAGCCAATGCAGCGGATAGGCCACGAGCACAATCCCGAGCGCGGTATAGGCAGCCAACATCGAGAGATAGGCCGTTGCGTCGCGGAATTCCCCGCGCCAGCCATCACTACAACGCAAGCGGATGGCGCGGCTCACGATCAACAGGCAGGCGCTGTCGGCAATCAGCAGGAAAAACAGCGACGCGAAGCGCGTCGTGAATGCTGCTGCCACGAATCCGGCGGCAGCGATGGCCAGGCAAACGAGAGTCGATCCCGCATTATTCGCAAAAGGCAATCGTCTTTTCGGCATCTTGCAGAAGATTCACGACCTGGCAGGCGCGAGTATATCCGGCCCACGCAAACAAAAACCCCCAGGGGATGAAGCCTGGGGGTTTGTAATAAGTGCTCAGCGATGACCTACTCTCACATGGCTTAAGCCACACTACCATCGGCGCGGGCGCGTTTCACTTCCGAGTTCGGGATGGGATCGGGTGGTACCACGCTGCTGTAATCGCTGAGCGATCGGTGCCAGCCGCGCA
>DATIOA010000212.1:0-2186 GCA_035473575.1 Rudaea sp.
GCGACGCGACGTCAGGATTGTCCGGCGCGCTGCCGCCGTACAACGTCTACGGCGCCGACGGCGACGTCACCGCCGAACTGGTGTATGTGAATTACGGCATGCCGGACGACTACAAGGAACTGGCGCGTCACGGCGTGGACGTGAAAGGCAAGATCGCCATCGTGCGTTACGGCGCTGGCTGGCGCGGACTCAAACCTGAGCTCGCCTACCAACACGGCGCGGTCGGATGCCTGATTTATTCCGATCCGCGCGACGACGGCTATTTCGCGGGCGATGCGTATCCCAAGGGCGGCTGGCGTCCGGCGGAAGGCGTGCAACGTGGATCAGTCGCGAAGATGCAACTGTATCCCGGCGATCCGACCACGCCCGGTTACGGCTCGGTGCCGGGTGCCAAACACGTGGCCGCGAAGGACGCGAAAACGGTCTTGAAGATTCCGGTGCTGCCGATTTCCTACGCCGACGCGACGCCGCTGCTGCAGGCGCTCGGCGGTCCGGTCGCGCCGGAAAGCTGGCGCGGCGCGTTGCCGCTCACGTATCACCTCGGCGCGGGTCCGGCGAAGGTGCACCTGGTAGTGAAATCGGATTGGAGCCTGAAACCGATTTACGACGTGATCGCGACGATCAAGGGTTCGCAGGAACCGGATCGCTGGATCGTGCGCGGCAACCATCACGACGGCTGGGTGTTCGGCGCGTGGGATCCGCTCGCCGGCATGATCGCCGAACTTGGCGAGGCCAAGGCGATTGGAGCTCTGGTGAAATCCGGCTGGAAGCCGAAGCGCACGATTGTGTACGCGAGTTGGGATGGCGAGGAACCGGGTCTGCTCGGTTCCACCGAATGGGCCGAGACGCACGCCAAGGAACTGCGCGAGAAGGCGGCGATCTACGTCAACTCCGATACCAACGGGCGCGGCATTCTCGGCGCCGAAGGCAGCCATTCGCTGCAGCACCTCGTCAACGCGGCGGCTGCCGACGTGACCGATCCGGAAAAGGGCGTGAGCGTGCTGGAACGCCGGCGCGCTGCGATGCGCGTCGCAGGTGCGCACCCCGACGCGAAGGATGAAGCGAAGGAAAACGCGAAGATCGCTGCCGAGGGCGGCGACCTGCCGATTGGCGCACTGGGGTCGGGTTCTGACTACAGCGCATTCATCCAGCATCTCGGCATCGCGTCGCTGGACGTGGGATTCGGCGGCGAGGACGACAACGCCGGCATCTACCACTCGCGCTACGACTCGTTCGATCACTTCGACCGCTTCGGCGATCCGGGCTTCAAGTACGGAGTGGCGCTCGCGCAAGTCGCCGGCCGCATCGTGCTGCGCACGGCCGATGCGGACCTCCTGCCGATGCGCTTCGGCGATTTCAGCGCGACCTTCGATCGTTATGTCACGCAGTTGCACAAGCTCGCCGACGAGGAACGCAAGAAGGCCGACGCCCAGCACAAGCTGCTCGATGCGCATGACTACGAACTCGTTTCCGATCCGGCGCGTCCCGTCGCGCCGCCTGAGCGCTTGTCCGACGTGCCCAAGATCGACTTTGCGCCGCTCGATACCGCGGCAAAAAGCCTGCACGCGAGCGCGCAGGCGTTCGATGCAGCTTATGCCGCGCGTGCGGCGAGCGGTTTCACGTTGAGCAAGCGGCAGTCGGCGAAAATCGATGCGCTGATGGGGCACATGGAACAGTCGTTGACCGATCCGAATGGCCTGCCGGGTCGCGAATGGTTCAAGCACATGATCTACGCACCGGGCCTGCTCACTGGCTACGGCGTGAAAACCGTGCCGGGCGTGCGCGAAGCGCTCGAAGCACGCAACTGGCAGCAGGCCGACCAGTACGCCGCGATCACCGCCAAGGTGCTGGACGGCTATCGCGCCGAGCTCGACAAGCTCACCGCGCTGTTGCAGGCAAATACACGATGAATCGGCGCATCGTCGTTGCCCTGACAGCGCTTGCCGCGACTTCAAGCATCGCCGTGGCTGCCGATGCGGCCAAGCCACCGACCATGGGCGAGGTGCTGGCGGCATCCAAACCGTCGGACTGGCATGCGCTCGATCCCGCCAACACGCTGTACCTGCAACTCGCGTCCGGGCGCGTGATCATCGAACTCGCTCCGCAATTCGCGCCGCAAACCGTCGCCAACATCAAGACCCTGGTGCGCGAGAAATATTTCGACGGCCTGGCCATCCTGCGCGTGC
>DATIOA010000213.1:0-12520 GCA_035473575.1 Rudaea sp.
GGTGCGTCCTTGCACCGGCTGTCCGGGTTTCACTCGTTCGGCGGCACGTCGTCGAAGCCGTTGGCGAATAGCACGATTTGATCGCTGTCCGTGGCCGTATTGTCGAGCGTGTTGGTGTCGATCTGACCCAACGGTGGCGTCACGGTTGCGGTGAAGTCGACCATTTGCTCGTTCGTGCCGACGTCCGCAGTGATTGAAAATGTGGCCGATTCGCCCGCGGCAAGGGAAACCGTGGCGTCGATCGCGCCAATGCCGCTGGCCGTCGCGCAAGAGCCGCTGCCGGTGGCCGTGCACGTCCATGAGCTGAAGTTTGACAAGCCCGCGGGAACGGGGACAAGCACGCGTGCGTTGGCCGTGGGGCTGGCGCCGACGTTGTTCACCGTCACCGTGTACATCACGCTCTGGCCTTCCGGCAGATTCACGCGCTGGTTGCGGGCTGTAACAGCAAGATCCACGTTGCTCGGCGGCGACGTGGCGCAGGACGGCAGCAAGCTCACCAACTGCACATCGTCGAGCCAATAGCCGGTCTTGCCAACAGTGCTGTCGGAGCCGACACGCCAGCGGAACTGCACGTTCTGCCCCGAAGTGGACGCCGGCAGCAACACATCCGCGTCCTGGTACGTAGCGGTATTGCCCGACCATGCCTGGCGACTGGCCAGCGGATTGCTGCAACAAGTCGATACCGTGCGGGGATAGCTGCCGGTGACGAAGCTCCCGCCCGCCGCCACGATATCGTTGAACGTGGTGCCACCATCGAGGCTGATCTCGAGCACGGCGGCATCGTACGCGGTGGTGCCACTGCCCGACTCCAGGTCGTATTTCTGGCGGAATTTCAGATGCGATTCCGCTGCTGCCGGAACCGCGATCTGGGTCGTCAATCGCTTGTCGCTGACGGCGCCGGGATCGTCGGTAAATGCCGCGTTCGGAGCCGAGTTCGGTGTGGTCGTGGTCGTCACCCACGGATTGCCCGCCCCGGTATTGGCGTTGACCCAGCCCGATGGCAGGGCCGGTGCGGTGACACCGTCGAAATTCTGGATCGGCGTCGTGGTCGTGCTGGTGCCTCCCACCGTGAGATTCTTCACGACGGAGCCCAGCGGATTGCCGGCATCGCTGAGGTTCCAGGTCAGCACGAGGGGCGCGCCACAGATCAGGCCGGGGTCGACGAGGAAGGGGAAATTCCGTGACGTCGCCGCGCCAGCCGCCAGCAATACGCCATAGTCGCGCGGAGAATCCGTCTGCACCACGCCGCCAGTGGGCTGCAATTGGGCCTCGACGTCTGTCGTGTTGGCCGTGCCCACGTTGCGCAAGGCGAGATCGTAGCTGACCAGTTCGCCCGGATCGGGAACCCCGTTCGCCGGTGTGCCGTTTTCCGAGGCTTGTGCCAGGCTGTCGACGACGACAACCGGAAATGTCATCGCCTGCACGTCGTAACCGACGAGCGCGAAATCCTGATCGAGGGCCGAGGCATTCCCCGGCACGCCGTCCCCGGCAATGTTCGTGGCCGTGATCGTGATCGCAACGGGGGTGCCTGCCGCGAGTCCGGCCGGCAGGAACACGCTTTCCAGGTTGTTGCTTGGATCCGCGCTGCCGCCACTGACGGAGTTCCCGCCACTGAAGACATTGCCCTTGTAGGTGGTGCCGTTCACGCTGACGGTCAGGTCCAGATTGTTGATCCACGCCGCGCCGCTGGTCGGTCCCGCCTTGTCCGTCCAGGCAAGGGTGATTCGCAGCGGCTTGGTGGCATCGGTCACCTGGCCCGTGAAGACCCGTGTCTGGCCGCTGGCCGTGAACATCTTGCCGGCGTCTTCATCGCTGAGGATGCGCGACACGCCGTCGAACGAACGGTCGAGATCGAGCAGGCCCAGTCCCTGGTTGTTCGACGGCAAGGTATCGTTTGCCCCGGTGCCGTTCATGTAATGCGCAGCGTTCGTCAGGAACGCTTTGGTCATGGCCGGAGATGGTGGCGTCAGCGCCTGATTGATGAACCATTGCCGCGTCAGCGCCGCGGCGCCCGCGATTGCCGGAGTTGAATGGCTGGTGCCGCTCGAAGCCGTGTACCACTGCTGCCCGCCGGTGGGGAAGAAGTTCGACGTGCCGGGGCCTGCGCATACGCCGGTGGCGTCGAACGTCGGCGACGCACCGCCGTTCAGCGTCACTGCCGGATCCCACGGACTTGACTGCCACACGCCACCCGTCACATGCGTGCCGGGAGCCACGAGATCGGGCTTCTTGCGGCCATCGGATGTGGGACCGCGAGAAGAAAACCCGACGATATCGTTGGCGCTGTCGGCCTCGGCATCGGTGGTACCGCATTGGTCAGGCCCGCCGAAGGCTTGCACATTTTCGGACGCGCCGGCCGTGATCACGTTTTTCGCGGTGCCCGGCGTACCGACGGTATTGGCGCCGGGTCCGGCGTTGCCGGCGGCGAAGACAACGACCATCTCCTGATTTCCCGCGACGCCACTCTGGGCGTCGCGAACCAGGGTGTCGAAGGTCTGCGCATCGCTGCTGTAACTGTTCGAGGATGCACCCCAGGAGTTGCTGCTGATGCGCGAGCCACTGGTATAGGACTGGCTCTCCAGGGTAGACAGGTTCGGGTTCGTGTAGGTACCGGGATCGAAGATCACCGAAGATCCGATCTTGACGAATGGCGCCACGCCGAGGTCGTAGCGAAATCCGGATGCATCGGAGTGCGGCGCGGCGTTGAAGGGCGAGGCCGGACCCACAAAGCCGCCGATGACGTGAGAGTTCAGGGTGCCGTGCCCGTCCTGTCCCGCCAGCGTACTGCCCGCATGCGGCGTGCCAACCAGGCGGTTGTAAACGATGCGACTGGCGCCGTTGTAGACGCCGCCGACGTGCAGCGCAAAATGGTTCGGTGACGCGGTGCCGTTGTCGATACCCGAATCCGTCAGATTGACCAGGAAGCCGCTGTTGTCGAACTGCGCCTGCGTGAAGCCGTGGTCGGCCAGCCACTGCAGGTGACTGCCGGCCACAGGATTGTTGCCCGACAACTGCCCGGTGATGATGCGATCCTGGCGCTCGTCCATCTTCTGCGGCGTGGCGTAGGACTGGATCGATACGACGTCGGGTTGCGCGGCGAGTGCCGCAAACTGGCCCGCGGACACTTCCACCACCAGGTTGCGGTAATGGCCGATCGCAAAGTCCTGCACGATGCGCGCGTTGCCGAGGACAGCCAGCGTCTCCGCATTGACGGTCGCATCGGCGAACAACTGCACCGAGAGCAGGCCGCCCTGCGCATCGACTTTCAGCGCTTCGGGATCGACGCGTTCGGCTTCCGCGTACGGCGCGGCGTACTGCACTGCCCCAGCCTTCAAACGCGAGGCCAGCGAGCTACCCAGCTGCTGCAAGGTTTCGGTCCTGCCGTAGACAAGGTAGGCGTTTTCAGGAATCGGCGTGACGATGTCCACGCCGCTGCTGCTCAGTGCCGCGTACCATTCGGGGCGGATCGGCCCACTGAATTGCACCAGCGCCATGCCGGTGCCGCCGGGCTTGCCATAGCTGCGTTGCGCGCGTTCGCGCGCGACGCTGCCCGTGGTATCGAGGACGCCGCTGTTGAGCAGGATGAGGTTCATGCGATCCGCGAGCACGGCGCCTTCCACTGCCTGTCCGGCAACGCCACCCGCCATCCTGACAAGGCTGAACGTGTCATAGTCGACCGCCTTGCCAGATGCTGCTGCGCTGCGATAGGTCGAGTCGCGCGCCACGATGAACTTGTGCTCGTCACCCGCGCTGCGGTAGGTGTCGAGTTGAAGGTCGAGCACTGCGGGAAGGCTTGGGCCGGCGACTTTGGTGTCGGCAGGCTTTGCAGGCTGCGCCAAAGGATTGCCGGCACGCAAATCAGACATGCCACCAGCCAGCGCGACCGCGACAGCGGCCACCAGGATTTTCGTTTTCATTGCATCCCCAGATCAAGTTGAAACTGCGGCATGCGCCCCAGCGCAAACCGCAGTGCAAACGTAGCGACCCGGCGTGTTGACGCGGACCGCCCCCAATACATCATCCCAATCCGGACAAGCGTGCCACAAGCCTCACCGACGGGCAAGGCAACGGGACCTAGGTCCATGGTATTGGCGCCGGGGTAGCTTCGCGCCTACGGCAGATCCTTCGACTCCGGCGCGTTGCGCAGTTGCACTTGCTCCGGCGCCGGCACGCGGATTTCCGCCTTGCCCGCCTTCTTCAGTGCGGCGTTCAACGCGACCAACTCGTTTTTCCGCGCGCCATCCCACTGCTTGAGTGCGCGCTCGAGCCGTTGATCGGCGGCAGCGACGACATCGCGCTGCGGCTGCGTCGGCGCACGGTCGCTGCCTTCCAGATCCGCGCTGATGGCGGAAAGCACGCCGCCGATATCGCCCAGATTCTCGTTGTCCGCACCCACGCCGGATTGCAGCGGCCCGACCGCGGATTTGTATTTGACTATCGCGTCCTGCACCGGCTTGCCACCCGCACCATCGCCGAGTTTGCCAAGCTGCTCCCCGACATCCTTGATCTGGCCGTAGGCGACGTAATCGCGCTCCAGGGACTTGCCCACATCGCCGGCAAAAGCCAGCGCGGCATTCAGCGCGGTGGCATCCAGCGCCACGCGCGGATCGGCGACGATCCTGAGCGGCGCGGTCTGCGTCTTGCCGTCGACGGTCAAGGCCATGGTGTAATCGCCCGGCGCCGCGACCATGCCCTGCGGCGTGATCGGTGTGCCATCGTGCCACACCGCATTGATGCCGTAATCGTAATGCACGGCGCGCGGACGGGTCAGGCGCAGATCCCACACGAAACGATGCATGCCGGCAGCGGCGGAGAGTTGCAGCAGCGGCCGTGTCCAGGCCTCGGCGAAATAACGCTCCGCATCCGGAACCGTTGCCGGCGTGTCGTTGGCGAAACGGCGCACGAGGCTTCCGCTGGCATCGCGGATTTCCAGCGCGACGTTTTTCGCCGCTTGCGCGAGCCGATAGTCGATGACGGCGCCGGTTGGCGGATTCTCGCCAAGCACAGTATCCGCCGGCGGCGGCGTGTCCTTGTTCTGGCTGCCGCGCACGCGCACTGCCGGCGCCGGATCCAGCAGCACATCGGCATTCGCCGCCAGCTTCGCGTGCTGGCGCAGCGGGGTCAGGTCGTCCAGCACCCAGATCGCGCGGCCCTGCGTCGCGACGATGAGATCGTCCTGATGCACGAGCAGGTCGCGCACCCAGGCCGTCGGCAGATTGCGTTGCAGGGATTGCCAATGCGCACCATCATCGAAAGACACGAACACGCCCACATCGGTACCGGCGTAGAGCAATCCGGCGGTGGTCGGATCGGAACGGACCACATCGGCGAAATGTCCGGCCGGCAGTCCCGCGCTGATATCGGCCCAGGTATTGCCGCCGTCGTGCGTGCGCAGGATGCGCGGCGCGAAATCGTCCTGGCGATGATTGTCGACGGCAACGTACGCGGTATCTTTCTGCGCGGCGGAAACATCGACACTGGCGATCTTCGCCCATGCTGGCACCAGTTTCGGCGTGACGTTCTCCCAGTTTTTGCCACCGTCGCGCGTGCGCTGGATGAGGCCGTCGTCGGTGCCGATCCAGATTTCGTCGTTGTCGCGCGGCGACAGGCCGATGGAGAAGATGACGCCATAGCCGCAGGCGCGTGCCTGCGCCGCCGCAAGATTCTTGTCGCAATCCTTCGCGCCGGATTGTTTCGCGGAAAGATCGGGACTGATCGTCTGCCAGGTGGCGCCTTTGTCGAGCGAGCGGAACAGCACTTGCGCGCCCTGGTACAGCGGATACGGCGCGATCGGCGACGCAGCGATCGGTGTGATCCAGGTGTAGCGGTACTTCACCGAAGTCGGCCGCTCGCCATAGGTCGACAGCGGCCACGGCGAGATGTTCTGTACCTCGCCGGTACGTGCGTCCCAGCGCGACAGGCGGCCACCGAGGCCCGAGCCATACACGATGTTCGCGTCCTGCGGATCGGGAATGTCGTAGTCGCGTTCGTCGCCGCCGACCGGGTGCCAGTCGCGGAAACTCAACGCACCGTAATCGCTGCGGCTGGACGCGCCGACCGTGCCGGAATCCTGCTGGCCGGAATAGATCCAGTACGGAAAGCGATTGTCGGCGGCGAGGTGATAGAACTGTCCGGTCGGCTGGTTGTACCAGTCGCTCCAGTGCGCGCCGCCGTCGACGGTCACGACCGTGCCCTGGTCGCTTGCCGTGACGATGTGATCCGGATGCCTGGGATTGATCCAGACGAAGTGGTAGTCGTCGCCGCCCGGCGCACCCTTGAAGACGCGCCAGGACTTGCCGCCGTCGTCGGACACGCGGATGGATTGACCTGCGGAATAGATGCGATCGCGATTCGATGGATCGACCACGATGCGGGAGAAGTAATCGTTTTCCAGCCAGCTTTCGCTGCTGACGCGCGTCCAGTTGGTGCCGCCATCGTCGGAACGATACAGGCCGCCTTCGTCTACCGCGCCGGCATGCGGCACGTTGCCGCTGTAGGGCGCGGCATTCACGACGGCATAAACGCGATTGCCACTCGCGGCAGCGAGGCCAATGCGGCCCAGCGTGGCCTGTGGCCAGCCGTGGCCGGCGATGCGTTTCCACGTCACGCCGCCGTCGGTGGATTTGTATACACCGCTGCCCGGGCCGGCGTTGGGCTGGAAGTAGGACAGCCACGGATAATTGCGCACCTGCCAGGCTGCCGCATAGACGACGTTCGGATTGGCGGGATCCGCCGCGAGGTCCACTACCCCTGTGTCGTTGTCGACGAACAGGGTTTTCTTCCAGGACTTGCCGCCATCGATCGAGCGGAACACGCCGCGCTCGGAATTCGGTCCGAAAAAATGGCCGAGCGCACCGACGAGAACCGTATCCGGATTCCCGGGATCGACCAGGATGCGTCCGATATGGCGCGTGGCCTCAAGCCCGGCGGAAATCCAGTTCTTGCCGCCGTCGGTGGATTTGTATACCCCGGTTCCGGCAGCGACATCGTAGCGCGCGGCGACCTGGCCGGTGCCGACGTAGATCACCTGCGGATTCGACGGCGCGATGGCGAGCGCACCGACGGCGGCTGCGGGCAGGTCGCCTGTCGCCTGCCAGGTCGTGCCGGCGTCGTCGCTCTTCCACACGCCGCCGCCGGCGGCGCCGAAATAGAACGTGTTCGGGCTATCCGCGATGCCCTCGGCCATCGTGCTCCAGCCGGCGCGGAACGGGCCGACCAGGCGCCAGCGCATCGCGTCGGCGATATCCGCGGGCGGCGCCGCGAGAAGCGGAAATGCGAACGCGAGGGCAGCGAGGGTTGCGCCGCGGCGCAGGGATTGGGCGATCATCCGGTTTCTCCTGAGTCCTGCGCAGTGCGCCGGGTTTATTCGAACGGATCGGTCAACGCGATAGTGTCATCGCGATCCGCTCCGGTGGCGACCAGCGCGATGTGGGTGCCGGCGAGTTCTTCCACCGCGCGCAGATAGGCGCGCGCGGCTGGCGGCAGCTTGTCCCATTCGCGGATGCCGCAGGTGGATTCTTCCCAGCCCGGGAATTCCAGGTACACCGGCTTGCACTCGTCCCAGCCGGCGGCATCAAGCGGCGCCAGTTCGCGGCGCTTGCCGCGGTATTCGTAGGCAATGCAGACCTTGATCGACGGCAGGCCGTCGAGTACGTCGAGCTTGGTGATGGCCAGGCCATTGATGCCGCTGATCTGCACCGCACGCTTGAGCGCGACGAGATCGATCCAGCCACAGCGGCGCGGGCGTCCGGTGGTGGCGCCAAATTCGTTGCCGCGCTTGCGCAGCGCCTCGCCGGTGGCATCGTTCAATTCGGTCGGGAACGGCCCGCCGCCGACGCGCGTCGCGTAGGCCTTGCAGATGCCGAGCACGTAATCGATGTCGCTCGCGCCGACGCCGGTGCCGGCATACGCGCCGCCGACGGTGGTGTTCGACGAGGTCACATACGGATACGTGCCATGGTCGATGTCGAGCAAGGAGCCTTGCGCACCTTCGTAGAGAATGTTCGCGCCATCGCGGCGCAAATCGTGCAGCGTCGTGGCGACGTCGTCGATGAGCGGTTTCACGTACTCGCCGAATTCCAGCGCCTCGTCGAGCACTTTCTTGTAATCGACCTCATCGGCCTTGAGCCAATGCTTGAGGACGAAATTGTGATAGTCGAGCACGCTGCGCAGCTTGTCCGGCAGTTCGTGCGGATACATGAGGTCGGCAACGCGAATGCCGCGACGCGCGACCTTGTCCTCGTAAGCCGGACCGATACCGCGCCCGGTCGTGCCGATCGCATTCTTGCCGCTCGCCTTCTCGCGCGCCTGATCCAGCGCGATGTGGTACGGCATGATCAGCGGCGTCGCCGGACTGATTTTCAGGCGCGAGCGCACGTCCACGCCCTGACCTTCGAGCTCGGCGATTTCCTGCTGCAGCGCCGCCGGCGACAGTACAACGCCGTTGCCGATCAGGCACAGTACGCCCTCGCGCAGGATGCCGGAAGGAATCAGGTGCAGGACGGTCTTCTTGCCCTTGATGACCAGCGTATGGCCGGCGTTGTGACCACCCTGGAAACGCGCGACCGCGCCGACGCGCTCGGTGAGCAGATCGGCGATCTTGCCCTTGCCTTCGTCGCCCCACTGCGCCCCCAGGATTACAACTGACTTGCCCATGATTCTTCCGGTTTGATCAGGATTATTCGTGCGTGCCGCGGTATTTTTTCTCGCCTGCGGTCACGCGCAGCTTCATGCGGTTTTGCGCGGTCGGCAGCGGACAGGTCGCATACGGCGTGAACGCGCAGGGCGGATTGTAAGACTTGTTGAAATCGATCACGACCTTGCCATCCCTGGGCGGTTCGGTGTAGACGAAACGCGCCGCGCCGTAGGTTTCGTGGCCGTTGGTCTTGTCGCCGAAGACCAGGAACAGGTTTGTGTCGCCCGGCGTTTCGATCACCGGTTCGAGCCGATACGTCTTGCCTTCGCGCTCGAATACCGCCGCGCCCGGCACGACGACCTTGTCGACCTGACCGAGAATATTGGGTTCTTCGACTTCATGCGGCGGATTGTAAGCCTCCCATTTTGCCTCGATGCGCCAGCTTGCGTCGACCGGGAAATAATCGATGCCGAGGAAATGCGTGCGCGTCGGCGCCTCGCTGTCTTTCACGCGCAGGCCGACTTTGTCGCCACGCTGGACGAGATAGAAGCTGACCGTGCCGTAGGCGATCGTGGTCGGCTTGTCGTGGCTGTCGTCGAGCAGTTCCGCCGTCGCGATGGATTTGCCGTCGATCGTTGCGCCGGACTTGGCATCCAGCGCGATCGTGGCCTTGCCGTGATCCAGCGTGATCGTGCCCAAATGCGCGGGCGCCTTCACCAGTACGATGTCGTTGCCCTTCGCCGAGCCGAGCGTGTTCTTGCCGTCCTTGAGCCAGTCCAGGCCCACCAGCGACAGCCAGCCGTGCGGCGCGCGCAGGTGCTCGACGCGCTCGTTCCGCCAATCCTGGATCTGTTTGCCGTACGCCGCATCGCCGCTTGTGGCAACGCCGGCGCTGCTCAAACCTATTCCTGCGGCGACGATGGCCGCGACTGCAAATGCCGATTGCAACATGGTCCACTCCAGTATTTGAATAGGATTCAGCGACCGCGCAGGAACATCCTGTCCAATTCCGCCATCGGCAATTGCACCCAAGTCGGACGACCGTGATTGCACTGGCCAGAACGCTCGGTCGCTTCCATCTCGCGCAAGAGTGCGTTCATTTCCGGCAAAGTCAAGCGCCGATTGGCACGGATCGAGCCGTGGCAGGCCATTGTGGAAAGGATTTCGTTCTGCGTCTCCTGCAGGCGGCGCGAGTTGCCGTGCGTGGCGAGATCAGCCAGCACGTCGCGCACCAGTCCGCCGACATCGGCGCCGTCGAGGATTCCGGGATAGCGCTTGACGATCACGCCCTGCGGACCGCTGCGCGCAATCTCGAATCCGAGCGCGGCAAGGTCTTGGGCATGATCTTGCGCCGCAGCGGCTTCACGCTCGCTCAGCGCCAGGGTCAGCGGCACCAGCAACGGCTGCGAATGGATGCCGTCGCAGGCACGCGCGTTCTTCAGTTTCTCGTAGGTGATGCGTTCGTGCGCGGCGTGCATGTCGACCATGACCAAACCCTGCGCGTTTTCGGCCAGCACGTAGACGCCGGCCAGCTGCGCCAATGCGAATCCGAGCGGGGGCACTTCCTCCGACGAATTTCCGGGAATCGGCATGTCGTTCGACGCCGCGCGTGCCGATGCAGCACCGAACAAGGCCGCGTAGTCAGCCAGCGGTTCACGCACGCCGAGGCCCAAACCTGATTGCAGGGTCGGCGCATAAGCCATCGTCGGATACGGCGCGACCGCAGTCGTCGTTTCCGCGCCGGCTCTGGTCTGCGCCAACGCCTCGTTCAGCGTGCGATACAGGAAATCGTGCACGAGCCGGCTTTCGCGGAAGCGCACTTCGGACTTGGCCGGATGCACGTTCACGTCCACACCCTCCGGCGGCAATTCGAGAAACAGCACGTAAGCCGGATGGCGGCCGTGAAACAGCACGTCGGCATAGGCCTGGCGCACCGCATGGGTCACGACGCGATCACGCACAAGGCGTCCGTTGACGTAGAAGAATTGCTGGTCCGGTTGGCTGCGCGAGGCGGTCGGCAATCCCAACCAACCGGACAGGCGCAGACCCGCGGCCGCGTGATCCACGCGCAAACTATTCGCCGGAAATTCCTCACCGAGGATATCGCCGACGCGCGACGCGAGCGCGGCTTCGTCGCGCGCGGGACGCAACAGGCGCACAGGTTTTGCGTTGTGCGACAGGCGGATATCCACGTCCGGCCGAGCCAGCGCAATGGCCTTCACGAGTTCATCGATGTGGCCGAATTCGGTGCGCTCGGCGCGCAGGAACTTGCGCCGCGCCGGCACGTTGTGGAACAAGTCGCGCACCTCGATCGTGGTGCCGGGCGGATGTTGCGCAGGACGTGCCGCATCAAGCTTGCCGCCTTCGCGCGCGACGCGCCAGGCCGCATCCGCACCCGAAGCGCGCGAGGAATCATCCCGGCTGCCGATCTCGCGGGGGCGCGAGATCAGGACAAAACGCGACACCGAGGCGATCGAAGCCAGCGCTTCGCCGCGGAAGCCGAGCGTGCGCACATGTTCCAGGTCATCGAGTGTCGCGATCTTGCTGGTGGCATGCTGTGCCAACGCGAGCGGCAATTCGTCGGCGGGAATCCCGCTGCCGTCGTCGCGCACGCGGATCAGGCGCGCGCCGCCGTCCTCGATATCGATTTCCAGCCGCGTCGCGCCCGCATCGAGACTGTTTTCGACCAGTTCCTTGACCACGGACGCTGGCCGTTCCACCACCTCGCCAGCGGCGATCTGGTTGACGAGTTCGGGAGCAAGCGGAAGGATGCGCGGCACCCGCGCATTCTAGCGAATCCGTTGTGGCGACGCCGCGAAATTACTCGGATGCCGCTCTGGCCTGCATCCCGCGGTAGATGAGATACGGCTCGGCCTGGCCGTTGATCACGGCCTCGTCCACGACGACCTTGCTCACGTGCTCGAGCGAGGGCAGCTCGTACATCGTGTCGAGCAGCACCTGTTCCAGGATCGTGCGCAGGCCACGAGCGCCGGTCTTGCGCTTGAGCGCCTTGCGCGCGACGGCGAGCAACGCGTCGTTGCGGAATTCGAGTTCGGCGCCTTCCAGCTCGAACATGCGCTTGAACTGCTTGACGATGGCGTTCTTCGGCTCGGTGAGGATTTTGATCAGCGCCGCCTCGTCGAGTTCTTCGAGCGTGGCGACGACCGGCAAGCGACCGACGAATTCCGGGATCAGACCGTACTTGACCAGATCGCCCGGTTCGACATCGGCCAGCACCTTGCCGACATTGGTTTGATTGGTCTTGCTGCGCACTTCGGCGGCAAAACCAATCCCGGTGGATTCCGAGCGCTGCTGGATGACTTTTTCCAGCCCGGAGAACGCGCCGCCGCAAATGAAAAGTATATTTTTGGTATCGACCTGCAGGAATTCCTGCTGCGGATGCTTGCGCCCGCCTTGCGGCGGCACCGAAGCCATGGTGCCTTCGATCAGTTTCAGCAAAGCCTGCTGCACGCCTTCGCCGGAACGTCGCGCGTGATCGACGGGTTTTCGCTCTTGCGCGAAATCTTGTCGATCTCGTCGATGTAGACGATGCCGGACTGCGCCTTCTCGACGTCGTAGTCGCACTTCTGCAGCAGCTTCTGGATGATGTTCTCGACATCCTCGCCCACGTAACCGGCTTCGGTCAGCGTGGTCGCGTCGGCGATCGTGAACGGCACGTTGAGCAGGCGCGCCAGTGTTTCCGCGAGCAGGGTCTTGCCCGAACCAGTCGGGCCGATCAGCAGGATGTTGGACTTGGCCAGTTCGACTTCGTCCTGGCGCTGGCGCGCTTCGAGGCGCTTGTAGTGGTTGTACACGGCCACGGCCAGCACCTTCTTGGCGCGGCCCTGCCCGATCACGTATTGATCGAGCACATCCATGATCTCG
>DATIOA010000214.1:0-15010 GCA_035473575.1 Rudaea sp.
CTCCACGTCGGTGTCGTTGTCCTTGGCGCCGTGAAACGCCCATTCCGGCACGTCGCGAATCGACACCAGTCCCGCAATCTCCGTCATGCCGGACATCGGCACGCCGGCGGCGAAGCATGCCGGCCAGGTCTTCAACGTGTCCCACACACCCGTGCCGCCATCGGAAACGCCGGTAAGGTAAATGCGACGCGGATCGATGGGGAAATGCTTGAGTGCATCGCCCACCACGGCCGCCACGCGCCGCGGCGGCCAGTAGCCGCTTGTGGTTTGCGGCGCGACGTAGACCAGCGGGATATTGCCGCGAATGGCCTGATCCAGCCACAACATCGAGCCGTTGCCGTAGCCGGCCAGTTGCGATTCGTTGTTCGTGCCGTCCTGCCAGTCGCCGTGCAGGAACACGATGAGCGGCAGCTTCTCGCCGTCGATCCGGCCAGGCGTCTGCATGGCGCGATAGGGCACGTGCAGTGCATCCGGCGTCCAGAATTTGCCCAGTTCGGAATAGGCAACTTCAGCGCACGCCGGTACCGTCGCAAGTACCAGCGAAACCAGTGACATGATTCGCCACCATCTTGCCGCCCGCATCCGCTATCTCCTTGCCGCAGTTTCGACCATAGCCTATGCACGCGATTCCATCCACACGTTGACGCTGCCGGGGCGCCGGCGTAACCTGCGCATCCATCTTTCAATCAAGATGAAAGGATACACTTGGATCTCGCCGACACTTCCGGCCTGCTGCGCCTGCTCGCCGACCCCACGCGCCTGCGTCTGCTCGCGCTGATCGAGCGCGAGGAATTGACCGTCGCCGAGCTCGCCGGCGTGTTGCGCCTGGCGCAGCCGCGCGTGTCGACGCACTTGGCCAAGCTCAAGGAGGCCGGGCTCGTGCGCGACCGCCGCGCCGGCGTGTCGGCGTATTACCGCTGGAATGCGGAAGCAGGCGGCAAGCCGGCCAAGCTCGTGCAGGCCTTGCGCGCCAGCATCGACGACGCGTTGATCGCCGACGACCTGCGCCGCTTGCCGACAGTGCTGGCGCAGCGCGCGCGTGCCGCCGGCTGGGCGGATTCCGTGGCCGGCGACATGGAACGACACTACTCGCCGGGCCGGACCTGGGAAGCGCTCGCGCGTGCTTTGACCAGCCTGATCGACGTCGGCGACGTACTCGACGTGGCTTCGGGCGACGGCGTGCTGGCGGAACTGCTCGCGCCGCATGCCAAATCCATCCTCTGTATCGACGCCAGCGAGCGCGTGGTTGCCGCGGCGCGCGCGCGGCTCAAAGCCTTCCGCAACGTGCAGGTACGCCATGGCGACATGCACGCGCTCGATCTCGGCGCGCGTCGCTTCGACCTGGTCACGCTCATGCACGCGCTGACCTACAGCGAAGACCCGGCGCAGGCCATCGCCGAAGCAGCACGCGTGCTCAAGCCCGGCGGCCGTTTGTCCGCAATCACGCTCGGCCGCCACGCGCACCGCGCCGCAGTCACGCCGTTCGATCACCGCAACCTCGGCTTCCGCACCGACGATCTGCGCCGCTTCGCGCAGTCTGCCGGACTTAAAATCATCGCCTGCGGAACAATCACGCGCGAGCGCCGCCCGCCGCATTTCGAAGTGCTGCATCTGGTCGCGAGAAAACCCGCATGAATGCCCTGCCCTGGAAAAATCCCGCGCGCGTCGCCGCGCTCGAAGCCGCACTCGCCAAGCGCATTCTCGTCATCGACGGCGCGATGGGCACGATGCTGCAGGCCCACAAACTCGACGAAGACGGCTATCGCGGCGAACGCTTCGCGCGCGGCCACCTGGGCACGCATGCGCACGGGCATGGCCCTAGTTGTGACCACGATCAAAAGGGCAACAACGACCTGCTTTCACTGACACAACCGGACATCATCCGCTCCGTGCACATGGCTTACCTCGATGCCGGCGCGGACCTCGTGGAAACGAACACCTTCAATTCCACCACGATCAGTCAGTCCGACTACCATCTCGAACATCTCGTCCCCGAGTTGAATCGCGAAGGCGCGCGCCTGGCACGCGAGTGCTGCGATGCCGCCGAGGCGAAGACTCCGAACCAGCCGCGCTTCGTGATCGGCGTGCTCGGCCCGACCAGCCGCACCGCGTCGATTTCGCCGGACGTGAACAATCCGGGATTCCGCAACGTGAGTTTCGACGAGCTCGCCGCCGCCTACGTCGAGGCCGCGCGTGGACTCATCGATGGCGGCGCCGACACGCTGATGGTGGAAACCATTTTCGACACGCTCAACGCCAAGGCTGCGCTGTTCGGCGTCGAGCAGGTCTTCGATGCGCTCGGTGCGCGCGTGCCGGTGATGATCTCGGGCACGATCACCGACCTCTCCGGACGCACCTTGTCCGGCCAGACCGCCGAGGCGTTCTACTATTCGCTGCGCCACGCGCGGCCGCTGTCGATTGGCCTGAACTGCGCGCTCGGCGCGACCGAACTGCGCGCCCATGTCGACGCGTTGGCGCGGATCGCCGAATGCCAAGTCAGCACGCACCCGAATGCCGGCCTGCCGAACGCATTCGCCGAATACGACGAAACACCGGAGCACATGGCATCCATCGTCGGCGAATTCGCGCGCAGCGGTCTGGTCAATCTCGTCGGCGGCTGCTGCGGCACCACACCGGCGCACATCGCTGCGATTGCGCAAGCGGTGCGTGGCGTCGTGCCGCGCAAGCTGCCGTCCATAACCAAGGCCGCGGCATGAGCCAACGTTACACCCGCCTGTCCGGTCTCGAACCGCTGGTCATCACGCCGGAATTGCTATTCGTCAACGTCGGCGAACGCACCAATGTCACCGGCTCGGCCGCGTTCAAGAAACTGATCAAGGAAGACCGTTACGACGAGGCCGTGGACGTCGCGCGCCAGCAGGTCGCGAACGGCGCGCAGATCCTCGACGTGAACATGGACGAGGGCCTGCTCGACTCCGAAGCAGCGATGGTGAAATTCCTGAATCTCATCGCCGCCGAACCCGATATCGCGCGCATCCCGGTGATGGTGGATTCGTCCAAGTGGAGCGTGATCGAGGCGGGCCTGAAATGCCTGCAAGGCAAGGGCGTAGTCAATTCGATCTCGCTCAAGGAAGGCGAGGAACCGTTCCTCGAACAGGCGCGCAAGATCCTGCGCTACGGCGCGGCGACGGTGGTGATGGCGTTTGATGAACAAGGCCAGGCCGATAGCGTCGAACGGCGCCTGGAAATCTGCGAGCGCTCGTACAGACTGCTGACGGAAGAAATCGGCTTCCCGCCCGAGGACATTTTCTTCGATTCCAACATCTTTCCGGTCGCCACCGGCATCGAGGAACACGCGAACAACGCGGTCAACTTCATCGAAGCCGCGCGCGAACTGAAAAAGCGCTTCCCGCTTTCGCACATTTCCGGCGGCGTGTCCAACGTGTCGTTCTCGTTCCGCGGCAACAACACCGTACGCGAAGCCATTCACAGCGTGTTCCTCTACCACGCGATCATGGCCGGCATGGACATGGGAATCGTCAATGCCGGCGCCATGCCGATCTACGACGACCTCGATCCGGAACTGCGCGAGCGCGTCGAGGACGTGGTGCTGAACCGGCGCGCCGATGCGACTGAACGGCTGATGGAAATCGCCGAGCGCTTCAAGAAAGGCGCGAAGGAAAAGAACGACTCCAGCGCGCTGGCGTGGCGTGAACTGCCTGTTGCGAAAAGACTCGAACATGCGCTGGTGCACGGCATCGACCAGTTCGTGGTCGAGGACACCGAGGAAATCCGCACGACGGTCACGCGCACGCTGGACGTGATCGAAGGCCCGCTGATGGACGGCATGAACGTGGTCGGCGACCTGTTCGGTGCGGGCAAGATGTTCCTGCCGCAGGTCGTCAAATCCGCGCGCGTGATGAAGAAAGCGGTCGCCTGGCTGCTGCCGTTCATGGAAGAGGAAAAGAAAAAAAGCGGCGCCGTCGGCAAGTCCAACGGCAAGATCGTCATGGCCACGGTCAAGGGCGACGTGCACGACATCGGCAAGAACATTGTCGGCGTGGTACTGGCCTGCAACAACTTCGAGATCATCGATCTTGGCGTGATGGTGCCGGCGCAGAAGATCCTCGACACCGCGATCGCGGAGAAGGCCGACATGATCGGCGTGTCCGGGCTGATCACCCCTTCGCTGGAGGAAATGGCGCACGTGGCGAAGGAAATGAAGCGGCAGAACTTCAACATTCCGCTGCTGATCGGCGGCGCGACGACTTCGCGCGCGCACACGGCGCTGAAAATCGAACCGAACTACGAAACCGCCTGCGTGTGGGTGAAGGACGCCTCGCGCGCGGTCGGCGTGGCGCAATCGCTCGTGAGCAAGGAACTGGTCGACGGCTTCCTCGCCAAGGTGCGTGCCGAGTATGCCGACGTGCGCGAACGTCACAAGCACCGCGGCGTGGGCAAGCGCCTGGTGACGCTCGATGCCGCGCGCGCGAACGCAGCGAAGCTCGACTGGAAGAACTACACGCCGCCGACGCCGCGCAAACCGGGCATCACGGTTTTCGACGATATCCCGCTGACCGACTTGCTGCCGGTGATCGATTGGACGCCGTTCTTCCAGGCCTGGGAACTGCACGGCCGCTATCCGGAAAACCTCACCGATCCGGTGGTCGGCGCACAGGCAACGGAACTATTCAACGACGCGCAGAAAATCCTGAAAAAAGTCGTCGCGGAAAAATGGCTGCGCGCGAAAGCGGTGATCGGATTTTGGCCGGCTGCGCGCGTGGGCGACGATATCGAACTGCGCGATGCCAGCGGCACCGTCATGTTGCACCATCTCCGCCAGCAGGCCGACAAACCGGTCGAACGCCCGAATCTGTGCCTGTCGGATTTCATCGCGCCAAGGGATACAGGCGTTGCCGACTGGATTGGCGGCTTCGCGGTCACGGCAGGCCTTGGCATCGAGGAACACCTCGAACGCTTCCACAAGGACAACGACGACTATTCGGCGATCATCCTCAAGGCGCTGGCCGATCGCTTCGCCGAGGCGCTGGCCGAATACATGCACCGGCGCGTGCGCAAGGAATTCTGGGGCTATGTTGCGGACGAAGCGCTCGACAACGAAGCGCTGATCGCGGAAAAATATCGCGGCATCCGTCCCGCTCCGGGTTATCCCGCCTGCCCCGATCACACGGAAAAATCGAAGCTCTTCCGCCTGCTCGATGCGACGAACAACGCCGGCATCGAACTGACGGAAGGCTTTTCCATGTATCCCGCTGCCGCGGTTTCAGGCTGGTATTTCAGCCATCCGGACAGCCAGTACTTCGTCGTCGGTAAACTCACCCGTGACCAGGTCGAGGATTACGCCAGACGCAAGGGCTGGACGCTTGCCGAAGCCGAACGCTGGTTGTCGGCGAACCTGGACTACGATCCGGAATAGTCATTGTCGATGCACCGGGCATCCTGCCACGGGCATCGACCAAGCGGTCGCGGCACAGCCGCGCCACGCTTGCCGAATCCGCCAAGAGCGTTGCGGATTCGTTGGCACATCCCTGTGCCGAATCTTCGCTCGATCTCAACTCTCTTCCGATCCGCCCGGCGCGATGGCCTCGGGCTTCTTCTCGCGCAGGTGCGTGGCCAAGTTGTAGACCGAAACGAAGGCCGGGAACAAGTTCGAGAGCACGCCAACCGAATCGTTCTTGCCGAACGTGAAGTACGCCAGCAGCAACACGCTGCCCGAGATCGACAGCCACCAGAACGCGGCCGGCATGACCACGCGGCGCAGCTTCTTGGTCGCGTACAACTGCACGAACCAGCGCGCGGTGAACAGGAATACGCCGATATAGCCAATCAGCTTCCACGGCGTGATCACGACGTGGTTGAAGTGGAACAGGACTTCGTTCATGCGTGGATTCCTCGCATGGTTGGCACAGATGGGAATTCTTTCTTGTGGCGGCTAGGCGCGTTTGGCAAGCCAGTCATGTATCGCACCGGGAACTTCGCGCTGCGCGCGACCGGAAACGTAGATGCCGATGTGGCCGCCCTTGAACGCAAGCTCGGTGTAATCCTTCGTGCCCGCAAGTTGTTTCAACGGGCGCGAGGCGGAAGGCGGCACGAGATGATCCTGCTCGGCGAAGATATTGAGTATCGGCATGGTCACGTCTTTCAGACTCACGTCCTTGTCGCCGATGGTGAGTCCGCCCTTGACCAGTTTGTTGGCTTGATAGAAATCCTTGATGAACTGGCGGAACGCCTCGCCGGCCTGGTCGGGACTGTCGAAAATCCACTTTTCCATGCGCAGGAAATTCTCGAGCTCGGCCTTGTTGTCGAGGATGTCGACAAGGCCGATGTATTTCTGCTGGTTGAGGCGCACGGGTTTCAACGTGAGGTAGCACCAGTTCATCAAATCCGCCGGAACATTGCCAAGCGTGTCGATGAACAAGTCCACGTCCATGCCGCGCGTCCAGTGCGAGAGCATGTTGTCCGGCGTATGAAAATCCACCGGCGTGACCATGGTGATGAGGTTTTTGACCTTGTCGCGGTGCGTGGCCGCGTAGCACAGGCTGAACGCACCGCCCTGGCAGATGCCGAGCAAGTTGATCTTGCCCAGCTTGTGTCGGTGCGCGACGGCATCGACGCAGCGGTCGATGTAGCCGTTGATGTAATCGTCGAGGGTGAGGTACCGATCGGACTGATCAGGATATCCCCAGTCGATCAGGTACACGTCCTCGCCCATTGCGAGCAGGTTTTTCACCAGCGAGCGGTCGTCCTGCAGGTCGACCATGTAGGGCCGGTTGACGAGGGCGTAGACGATCAGGATCGGCACTTTCGCGCTCGGCTTGTCCTTGCCCTTGAAGCGGTACAGGACGAGCTTGTCTTCGCGGTAGATTTCCTCTTTGGCCGATGCGCCGTAGTCGACTTCGTCCAGCGAACGCAGGGTCTTGAAACTGGCGGCGAGGCGCTGGTTGAACTTCAGCGCTTCGTCCATGGCCTTAAGCGGATCGATGCGGAGCGGACCCATGTCACTTCCTGCCCTTGGCCGCCTTCACGGCCTTGTGCTTAGGATGCGCGACGACATTGGCAGGCATTGAACGAGCACGCTTGAGCGTCGCCACCTCTCCGCGCAAAGCCGCGACCTCGCGTTCCAGTTCCGCCACGCGCTCGTCGCTGCCGTTCTTGTGCGCACGGCGCAACTCGTGCAGGCGCTTGTGCACGCTGTTGAGTTCGGTGCGTGTGGGCATGCCCAGGTCCGTGCCGATGCGCTCGACTTCGGCCTGCACATGCGAGCGCACGCGCATCTGCGCGTTGACGACGTCGCCGTAGACGGCGCGAAATTCGTCGGACAGCGCAATCTCGGCGTAGGCTTCTTCGGCTGCATCCACCCACAGGTCGTACAGCGCGCGCGGGGAATCGATCTGGCGACCGGGTTCGTCGCGCTCGCCGAGTTTGTTCTCGAAGATCTCGAAGCTGCGTTGGCTCGATTTCAGGATCAGGGCGTTATAGCGGTTGACGGCATCCTGGAACTCGACGAAGGCCGCAGCCATCTTCTGGTAGTGTTCCTGGTGCTCGCGTGCATAACCGAATGCGGGCACGCCCAGCCAGGAAAGGCTTTCGGATTTCGCCTGTTGCAAAAACGGCGCGAAATTCGCCGACAACTGATCGAATCCTTGCGCGCCGGGACCGCCGATATCGCGCAGCATCTTCGCCAGCGGATTGCCATGCAACAGTGCATCCACGCCGGGCATGGAAAACCCCTGGCGCATCGCATCGGTCCAGGCCTTCGGGTCCATGCCACCGGTCTTGTTGCCGGCTGCCGCGATCATCGACTGCATCAGTGCCATGTAGCCCTTGGCGCCAGCCAGGAGCCGATCCAGCGTTTCGTTCTGCTTGCCCGAGTCAGCGAACAGGCGCGACCACTGCTCCAGGCCTTCGTGCCAGGGCGTGGCGGGATCGGGCGCGGCGCCGGTCGCGTTGCGCGTGACATCCTGCCAGGCGTTCCAGTATTGCTTTTGCAGGGCCTGCCAGTCGTGCGCCCAGTCCTGGGTGGGTTTCTTGTCGCTCATTGCCGTCTCCGCATACGGCGCAAATGCTACCATGCGACCATGGCGCATCAAACAACGCAGCATTCGTGCGCGCCGATGCTGCGCACGCTGCAAGGGAATTCGCCCGTCATGCTCGATCGTCTGTCGCTGGAAGACTTTCTGCCGCTGGTCGGCGCCGAAGTCGAAGTGCGTGCTTTCGGACAAACCGCACGCATGACGTTGCGCGAGGCGGCGGCAATCCGCAGCCCCTCGCCGCGTGCGACGACGCCGTTCCATCTCGTGCTGGGCGGGCCGCCGGCATTGCGCATGCCCCAAGGCATGTTCAGATTCACGCATCCGAAATTGGGCGATATCGAAATGTTTGCCGTGCCGATCGGTCCCAGCGGCAGCAGCTTCGACTACGAGATCGTATTCAACTAGACTATTTTCGACTGGATCAGCTTTCAACGACTGCGGCGGGATCCCAGCCGAGAAAGTCGTATACACCGCGTTGCTCGATCAGGCGGAAACCCAGCCGACGGTAGAGCCGCTGCGCGGGATTGTCCGGCTCGACATGCAGCGTCACCGTGGAACCCGTGGCGCGTGCTTCGTCGCAGATCTCGTTGAGCAGTCTCGTGCCGATGCCGCGATTGCGCCAATCCGGCATCAGTGCAATGTCCATGATGCGGATTTCCGCCGGCGAGCGGTACACATAGACGCGGCCGATCGGTTCAGACCCGTCCTCGATGACGAGCAGGTCCGCACCCGGATAGTTGGCCACGTAGTGGCGATGCTGCAGCGCGGCCTGCTCGGCGAGGAATGCATCCTTGGCGTCCGGTGGCCATGGCACAGGCGCCAATTCGGCGGCTCGCACCTGGGCATAGAGTGCGTACACGAACGCCAGATCCGCTTCCGCAACGGTGTGGAAGCGCAGCGCGTCGTCCCTTGGCGCGTCAAGGACGAACGCGCGTGCCGACGTCACGCCTTGACGCTGGCGCCGGCGAGCGACCGCACCGAGAACAGCGCGTACGGAAGTTCCACCGACGCGGACGACCCGCGCTGGATGAGGCGCATGGCGACGCCATCGGTGAAGGAATCCTCGAGCCCGAGTGTGCTCCACGCCGGTATGCGCTGCGACTGTGGCACCACGATCAGCGCATAGATCCCGCTGCGCGCCGGAACCTGGCTCACCGCCGTGCCTGCGCCCAGCGCAACGGTCAACGGCAGCGCCGTGCCCGAACTGGCCGCCCAGCGAATCGCACTCGGCGGCGAGCATTGCAACAGGTTTTGCGTCTTCCACGCCTGCCAGAAACAGTGCTCGGCATCGGCACGGTACTGAGCAGCGATCGCTAGCGGCTGGTCGGTTGCCGCGCCGACCACGCGCAACTCGTAAGTACCGCGTATCGGCGACACGGAAAGAGCGTCGACGAGGGTTGCGCCAGCCAGCGATCCGCTCGCCGGCGGCTTGCAGTAGCCCATAACGATTGACGGCAACGGACCCGCCTGCGTCGAGACGCCGGCAAGCGCAGGCAAGACCGGCAAGAACGCCAATCCTGCGCCTGCGGCAGCGGCCACGAGCAACTCGCGCCGCGAAATCATGGCGACCATGCCGGTCCCGCGTTCCAGATCATTCTTCATGAGAGCCCCCTCGGGCAAAGATCACAATCAACATCCGCGCCCGCCACCTGCCTGCGCGTCGTCCTCGCTACTCCAGTCGCTCAGGTGCGCGGCGGATACACGCCTTGCAGCGCTATGCAGAAATAAAACGTGAGATACGGTTGCATATTGTTGTGCGGCTGGGTCCCGCCTGCCGGGGCGAGCGTATTCGGCGACATCTGCACCAAGCCGGCGTTGCTCAGCTGATACAAACTGGCGCCGACCGAACGCCCGAGCGCTTCGCCAGCAGCCTGCGCATCCTCGCCCGGTTGGTTTGATGCGCTCAATGCGTGGCTGTGGTTGGGAATTTCGGATTCCAGCAGCGTCACGTACTCCTCGCCACCGGTCTCGCCAAGGTCGTGCAACGATAACCCGGGCCCCTGGCTCGGATGCATCGGCGCGCTGCCCTGCAGGTTCGGCAGGGCAAAATTCGACTTGCCATCGCCGCCGTAGGTGGTGCCGAGCAGCGAGAACAGCGCGGTGTTCTGCGACAGCGGCAGAATCTGTCCATCACACCACGCCCATCCTTTCGGGGCGAAGTTAAACGGAAAAATGCGTATTTCAGCAACGAACGGATCCATGGTGCGCCTCAGGTCGGACTCGGGAAAATACCGAACAGCGAAATGATGAAATCGACGCACAGGTACGGCTGGAAATTATCGTGCGGCTGGCTGCCGCCCGTATTCGTCACTGCCTGCGCGTTTAACTGGGAATTCGCCGTAATCGCGATATACGGCGTGTAGTCTGGCGTGGTTGCGAGTACGTGACTGGCCGCACTGGCGGTTGTCGCGTTGTTGCTGCTGGCGAGAAATGGATGGCTGTGAGCTGGAATCTGACTGGTGGTGAGCGTGATGGATTCCGCACCGCCGGTTTCCGCCAGGGTAAATCCCCCGCCCATGTGGATCGGCAGGCGCCCGCGCAAATCCGGCAGCGCAAACGTGCTCTGGCCGTCTCCGCCATAGGTCGTGCCGATCAGGTTGAACAACGTCTCGTATTCGGAAATCGGCAACAGCTGCCCTTCGCAGAAAAACCATCCAGCGGGCGCGAAGTTGCCTGCAAACATGCGGATTTCACCTACGTAAGGTTGCGCCATCAGAGTTCTCCGCTCAGGTTGGGCTCGGGAAAATGCCCTGCAGGGCGATGCAGAAATTGATTGTCAAAAACGGTTGCATGTTCAGATGAGCCTGGCTTCCGCCCACGTTTGCGATCGTGGAAGGGTCCATTGCTGCGAGCGTCCCGCCACCGGAATAGGTCTGCGACAAAGGGCTGGCGAGGAAGTTACCCGTTGGCACCGGCGTGTTGGTGTTGTCGGCCGCCGGGGAGGCATTGACGAGGTGGATATGTGCGGGCACTTCGCCGATCGACAGCGTATGCGCCTGCTCCCCGCCGCGCTCGCCGAGCGTATGGCCGCTGCCGACGTGTATCGGCGCGCGGCCGCGCAGGTCGGGCAGCCCAAAGTTCACGCGCCCGTCGCCCCCGAACGTCGTTCCCAACAGCGAGAACAACGCCTGGTTCTGATTGATCGGCAGTAATTGCCCGTCACAGGTCGCCCAGCCCTTCGGGGCAAAACCGAAGCTCATCAGGCGGATTTCAGAGAGAAATGGTTCAGCCATCGCGGAGACCCTCGTTCGCAACCGCCACAAGCGGTGCGTTCTTTTGAGTATGCATTCTTCGTTCCATGCCGATCACGGTATCTGACTGCAGAAGCCAGCGGCGACGGTGTTGATCGTGCCAGCTGTGCCTATCGAAGCAGCAGCAGTCGCCGGATTATTTCCCGCCAACCCGCCCGTACCACCTTCAAGATTGTACGTCGCCGCATTGGCTTGCCGCGTGTAGATGCCGAAGAATCCGGTGCTGGCACCTGGCGTTGCATTGTTCCCGCTGATGCGAGCGCACATCGAACCATTGACGCGCGCCTGCACGCGGATCGCGTCGAGCGCGCCGAAATTGGGACCGCTCACGCCGAGAACCGAAACCGTGTTGTTCAAGACACCCGCCTGGACGACATCGGCTCCCGTGCCGCTCTGTTCGCCAGCACCGACGAAAATGCCGTAATCCTGACCTACGTTGTCGACTGTATTGCCGTCCACTCGCACTTTCCATACCGAATTGCCATTGGCGGGGAACAGGCGAATGCCGGATCCGGCGAACGTGTAGCCTGCATTGTGTACGATGTTGTTGGAAACATTGCCGGTCACGCTGCCGCCGTTGACGGCACTGTTGAAGAACACGTTGATGCCAGTGTTCATCAGCGGCGCCGCAGTGGCACCATTTTTGCCGATCACGTTGTTGGAGACGTTGAACGTCAAATTCGACGTGATCGCGCCGTTCACGTCGATACCGATGTTGCCCTGGTTCGCGCCACCGGCGTTGTAGATCGAATTGCTGGTCAGGGTCACGTTGATGCTGCTCGCATCGCCGGCATTGGCCATGATTGAAGTGGCACGGTTACCGTGGAACGTGTTGCCGTTGGCAGTGATGGTCATGTTCGCGTTTGTGCGCGAGATGATCTGCAGGCCGTCGTTGCCCGTAGCGGAGTTGTTGTCCGCTATCGTACTTCCGGAAACCGTCAGTCCGCCCAGCACGTTGGAGCCATCGCTCTCCACGTGCAAATTGTCTTCGAAGCCACCGCTAACCGTGCTGTTGGAGATGGTGTTGCCCGTGCCTAGCAGGTTGTAAAGGAAGATGACCGCCTGGCAATTGACCGTGTCGCTTGGCGTCACGCAGTTGCTGGTCTTGGTCGAGCTATTGGTCACGCTGAGATTGCTCAGGGCAAGACCGCCATTGATCGAATCGCCGCGGATGCCGCTGCCGGTGTTGTTCGTGATGTTCATCCAGCTCAGCGACGGCGCTTTTGTGCTGATCAGCTCGACGCCGTTGCCGCTGGCTTTCTGAATAACGCCGCCGCTGCCGGCACTGCCGGTACCGGAAACGGTCAGACCACTGGTGTTGCCGGTGTTGTTCAGCACGATGCCTTTGCTCGGACCACTGGCCACAGTGCCCGCGGAAATGCTCCTGAACGTCATGCCGCTCGCGCCAATCGTCGTGTTCGATACGTTCAGCGCCATGCCCGTGGTCGAGGTCAACGTATTGGGATTGCTGCCTGTCGTCACATTGACCGTGCCACCAGTGGCCGCTCCCGGTCCCGGACCCACCGCACTGAACGCGTTGCCCGCCGCTGTGACGATGGCCAGATTGCTGAAGTTGAACGTGCTGCCTGTGCTGTTGCCGGTGATATTCACACCCAACGCTGCGCCCGTACCCGTAATCGCGATGTCGTGCACGGTTGCGCCGGTCGTCACGGCGTTGCCGAAGATTGCCGCACCAGCGCTGTTCGTGATCGAGAAGTATTCGACCAGGTTGCCGCCGCCAAGCGTGATGACATTGGCGTTGTTCGACAGTGTAGGCGTGGTATTCGCACCGATGGCGGTGATCGGCGCCGTCACGCTATCGGTGGCCAGGGTGATGGACGCATCAGTCAACGCCTGCGACAAGCTCACTGCTTGGCCGACCAGGTTCTGGCCGGCATTGAGCGCGATCGCTGCGTTCGGATTCGAGTAGCTGCCGCTTTCGACGTAGACCAGATCCTTGCCGGTAGGCGCTGCCGCGGCATCCGCCGTACTCATGGCGCACGGAGTGGCGGGCTTGCAATTGCCCGTGGCGCCACTCGCCACCACCATCACGCGATCCGAGACGGTGATCGTCACCGTTCCGGTCGAGGGCTGATTCAGCGCATTGTCGATCGTGTAGGTGAAGGTATCGCTGCCGGTGAAATTGGCTGGCGGATCGTAGCTGTAACTGCCATCGGCATTGACGACCACCGTGCCGCCGTTCGCCGACGTGGCATCGAAAGCAGTGATCGAGATGTTCGTGCCGGTGTCGTTGCCGAGTACGCCGTTCGCGGCGACTGAGATCTGCACGTTGCCGGTCGCGGTATCGCTATCGTTGCCGGCACTGGGCGGGACGAGCACGCTGGTGGATTGCTGCACACTCGTTGCCGCGTTCCAGTCCGCATTGCCGGGCTGGCCGATGTCGATGACGCACGTACCTGCACTCGCGCCGAAGGTGACAGTGGGGCTTACCGCCGAGCACGCGCCTGCCGTGGAAGTGGCATCGATCGAAACCACGATAGGCAGGCCCGACGTCGCCGTCGCAACGACGGTGTAGGTATGCGGCGTGGCAGCCGCCGTCGCCGAACCGTAGGTCGGCGCCGTCGAGGTGACATTAATCGTCTGGTCGCCTTTCGCCACCAGGAAGCTCTGCTGCACTTGCGGTGCCGGGTTGTAAGCGGTGTTGCCGGCCTGATCCGCATTGATGGTGCAGGTGTTTGCGTGCACGAACGTGACTGTGGAACCGACCACGGTACACGCCGCCGAGCCGCTGCTGAATGTCACCGTCAGACCCGAACTGGCTGTGGCGGTGACTGTATACGTTCCGCCGCCCACCTTCGGGTTGCTTGGCGAAGAACTGAACGTGATCGTCTGATCGTTCCTGTTGACGATGAACGACTGCTGCGCCTGCGGTGCGGCGTTGTAGCTGCCGTTGCCGGCCTGATCGGCGTTGACGATGCAGGTACCGGCACCGACGAAAGTCACGGTCGAGCCTGCCACCGCGCAGACCAGCGGTGCGCCGGCGCTGAACGTCACTGCCAAACCCGAGCTCGCTGTCGCGCTGACCGTGTAGTTGCCGTTGACCAACGCCGGTGAAGGCGGCGTGGACGTAAACGAGATCGTCTGATCGGCCTTCGCCACGGCAAACGATTGCTGTGCCTGTGGCGCGGCATTGTAGTTCGCGTCGCCCGCCTGGTTGGCGTCGATCACGCATGTACCCGCGCCGATGAACGACACCGTCGAGCCGGCAATCGCGCACACCGATGTCGCCGATGCGTCGATCGTGAAAGTGACCGCCAGACCCGATGTCGCCGTGGCGGCGACTGTGTAAGTCGCGCCATTGAACTGCGCCGATACTGGCGCCGTCGACGTGAAGCTGATCGTCTGGTTGCCCTTGGCCACGGCGAATGTCTGCTGCACTTGTGGTGCCGCGTTGTAATTGGCGTTGCCGGCCTGGTTCGCGTCGATCACGCAGGTGCCCGCGCCGATGAGCGACACGGTCGAACCCGCGAGCGAGCACACCGATGCCGCCGACGCATCAATGCTGAGCGTCACCGGCAATCCGGAGGTTGCGGTTGCCGCCACCGTGTACGTAGGGCCGCCCACCGCCGCCCCGACCGGGGCCGTCGAGGTGAAGCTGATCGTCTGGTTGCCCTTGCCCACCGCAAACGACTGCTGCACTTGCGGCGCCGCGTTGTAATTGGCGTCGCCTGCCTGGTTGGCGTCGATTACGCAGGTGCCCGCGCCGATGAACGACACCGTGGA
>DATIOA010000215.1:0-7008 GCA_035473575.1 Rudaea sp.
TGATGCTGGTCGACGCCACGCCGAACGCTACTTTCAATCTGCCGCTTGCTGCGCGCGCACCGCACGACGGGTCCGGGCGTTTGTTTGTGGTGGAAAAATGCGGAACCATCAAGATCGTCGAGAACGGCATCGTGCTGTCGACGCCGTTCTTGACCTTGAACGTAGCCTGCAATAGTGAACAAGGATTGCTGGGACTGGCCTTTCATCCGGGCTACGCCAGCAACGGCATGTTTTACGTCACCTACACCGATCCGGTCGGATCCATCGGCATCAGTCACGACCAGGTGCTCGCGCGTTTCACGGTGTCGGCCAACCCGGACGTCGCCAACCCGACCGGTACCGTGGTCCTGCGTGTACCGGACATCGCCGACAACCACAATGGCGGCGATATCCATTTCGGCGCCGATGGATATTTGTACTGGTCGATGGGCGACGGCGGCGTACAGCCGGATCCGAACGGTTTCGCCCAGTGCCTGTGGAAGAAACACGCGGACGGCAATCCGGCCAACTGCAGCACGACGGGCGGCACCGGCGCGCTGTACTACCTGCTCGGCAAGATCATGCGCCTGGACGTGGACCACCCGACGGCTGCCGCCGCGGCCAATGCCTGCGGCGCCACGTCGGGAGCGCCGGCCGAGTATTCGATTCCGGCGACCAATCCCTATGCGAACACGGCAAACACCTGCGCGGAAATCTGGGCCTTCGGTTTGCGCAACCCGTTCCGCTTCAGTTTCGACCGGCTGACGCACGACATGCTGATTGGCGATGTCGGTTACAACACCACGGAGGAAGTCGATTTTCAGGCGGCGGCAAGCGGTGCCGTGACCGGTTACAACTACGGTTGGCGCGATTGTGAGGGGCCGTATGTGCGCGGTTCGACATCGAGCGCCTGCAACACTGCCAGCATCCAGCCGATCCTGTCTTACTTCCACAGCGCGGGCGTCATCACCGGCTGCTCGGTGATTGGGGGCTATCGCTACCGCGGCGCGTATGCGCGACTGCAGGGGCAGTATCTGTTCGGCGATTTGTGCTCGGGCGCGCTGGTCGGCACGCAAAGCGGGAGCGCCTGGAGCCTGTCCGCGTTTTCTCCCGCCAGCGTCGCGCTGGTCAACATCTACGGTTTTGGCGAGGATGAGGCAGGCAACGTGTATCTGCTGGATGGCGGCGCGGGAAAAGTATACAAATACATTCTCGATGAAATCTTCGTCGACGGCTTTGGCAACTGAAGCCGGCTACTGCCCCGGACGCTGCGAAATCGGAATCGCCTTCACGCCGTTGTCGGCAAGGGTTTTCTTCGCCGCTTCGGTTGCGCTGGCGTCGGCGTAGGGCCCGAGCAGGATGCGGTTCCAGGTCTTGCCGTTGATGGTCACCGGCTGCACCTTGGCGACGAGGCCGAGCATGGCGAGTCTGGCTTTGGCCTCGTCCGCGGCGTGCGCATCGTTGTAGGAACCCGCGAGCAGCATGTAACCGCCGCCGGATTCGACGCTCGCCGACGGTGCCGTAGCCGCGGGCGTGCCGGCCGGTTGCGCCTGCGCCTGCGAGGCGGCCAGCGCCTGGCGCGCCTGCTCGGCCTTGGCCTTGGCGGAAAGCTCGGCGTCCGGAATCACCACTTCCATTTCCGGCAGCACGGAATAGAAATCGAAGGTCTTCTTTGGCGGCGCGGCGGGCTTGGCCGCATCGGCGACGGCCTGATCGCTGGCCTTGGGCGCTACGGCCTGCGCGTTCGGCTGCGGCAGGTTGGACTTGTGCAGCAGCGGCGCCCAGTCGCGGACCAGCGCGAGCAAGGCCAGGATGATACCCAGCGCCACGCCGATGCCGAGCCAGGCCCAGGCCGGCCAGCCCTGCTTGCCGTTGCCGCGATACGCCTGCTGCTTGCTTGCCATTACATGCTCTCCGGTGCCGAAACGCCGAGAAGATCGAGTCCGTTGCGCAGCACCTGGCGCGCAGCCGCGATCAGGGTCAAGCGCGCGTCGCGCAGGTTGGCGTCGTCGACGATGAATTGATGGGCGTGATAGTAGGTATGCAGCGCATTCGCGAGTTCGCGCAAGTATTGCGCGACGAGATGCGGTTCCAGAGTCGCCGCCGCGGCTTCGACGATTTCCGGATAGCGCGACAGCTCCGTCATCAGCGCGAGTTCGTGCGTGGTATCGAGGCGCGCGAGGTGCGCCAGGCCGTTGTCGCGGTTCCATTCGAGGCCGCGTTCGCGCAACTGGCGCATCACGCTGGCGACGCGCGCATGGGCGTACTGGATGTAGTAGACCGGATTGTCATTGGATTGCGAACGCGCCAGGTCGATGTCGAACACGAGCTGAGAATCGGACTTGCGCGCGATCAGGAAATAACGCGTCGCGTCGCGGCCGACCTCGTCGATCAAGTCGCGCAAGGTGACGTAGGAGCCGGCGCGCTTGGACAGTTTTACCTCCTCACCGCCGCGCATTACCGTCACCATCTGGTACAGCATGTAGTCGGGATAGCCCTTGGGGATGCCACAATCCAGAGCCTGCAAGCCGGCTTTCACGCGCGCCAGCGAGCCGTGATGATCGGAGCCTAGTACGGTGATCGCTCGCTCGTAGCCTCGTTGCCACTTGCTGCGGTGGTAGGCGATGTCCGGCAAGAAGTAGGTGTACGTGCCGTCCGACTTGCGCATGACGCGATCCTTGTCGTCGCCGAAGTCGGTGGTCTTGAGCCACAGCGCGCCGCCATCCTCGTAGGTATGGCCGTGGGCGACGAGCTCGCGCACCGTCTCATCGACCTTGCCATCCGCGTACAGCGAGGATTCGAGGAAATACGTGTCGAAACCGACGCCGAATGCGGCCAGATCCGCATTTTGTTCGCGGCGCAGATACGCCACCGCAAACTGGCGGATCGCATCGAGATCGCGCGGATCCTTGGCTCCAACGATGGTGTGGTCGTCCGCTTCGACATCGGCGCCATCCAGGTACGCCTGCGCGACATCTTTGATGTAGTCGCCGCGGTAGCCGTCTTCGGGCCAGCCAGCATCGTCCGGACTCTTGCCGAGCGCGCGTGCCTGTACCGAGATCGCGAGATTGGCGATCTGCGCGCCGGCGTCGTTGTAATAGAACTCGCGTTTGACGCTCCAGCCGTTCGCGGCGAGCAAGCGCGCGATGCAGTCGCCGATCGCGGCGTTACGGCCGTGGCCGACGTGCAGCGGGCCGGTCGGATTGGCCGAAACGAATTCCACGCCGGCGGTCTTGCCCGCGCCGGAAGCGTTGCGGCCGTAACATTCGCTGTCGGCGTGGATGCGCCGAACCTGGTCGTGGTACGCGGCCGGCGCAAGAAAGAAGTTGATGAAGCCGGGCCCCGCAATTTCCACTTTGGCAATTTGTGGATTTTGCGGCAACGCCGCCACCAGCGCTTGCGCGAGCGCGCGCGGATTCGTGCGTGCGTGCTTGGCCAGCAACAGGGCGGCGTTGGTGGCGAAATCGCCGTGTTCGGCGCTGCGCGTGCGTTCGATCACGACGTGTTGCATCGAGGCAGGCGCATCGACATCGGCGGGCAGCACGGCTTGCTCCCGCAGGCGCGCGATGGCCTGCAGGACGAGGGAATGCAGGGAGTCTTTCACGCAAGGAATTCCGGAAAACGAGCGCTATTGTAGACGGCGCGGCGCCTGTACCAAAGGCGCCAGTGCGCATGCACACAGCGTCGGCGACAAAACCGCATGAGAATGCGGTTTCCAGCCTGTGGATAACTCTGTGCGTATTGTTCCACGCAACGGGCGCCTGGCGCGTCGTCAAATCGTGGCAGCCGCGGACCAAGGTGATATGTGATTGTCTATATTGTTGATTATAAAGAAGAAAAAGTATCGCGCGTCAGTGACAAAATTTGGCAATTTGGCACAATGCGACGAATGCAGCATTGTGTATAAATCCACCGCAAGAAAACGCATTCCGACGCCGAATTCGCCACTTGCCTCAGCGCGATGGCGCCTTGGTGGTGAGCGCGTGGAAGGCCGCCAATACCTCGTTCCCGGTGGCCGGTGAAGGCATGGCGGCACGCAGGTCACGGACCAGTTCGCGCATCGGCTCGATGTTCGTCTGTTTGGCCGCGGCGAATGCGGTGCGGCCCTGTGCCGAACTGAAGCGGTGCAGATCGAAAAAATAGTGTTCCTGGCCGGTGGTGAGAAAACCCAGCATGGGTTGCGCGGAAGCGGCACTGGCCGGATCGCGGTGACTGCGCATTTCGCGCTCCAGGCACAGGCGTTCGGCGCTGGCCATGAACAAGGAGAACGCCTCGGCGACGTTCGCGGTATCCAGGTCCGCGGCGATCAGGGCCAGTTCGAGCGCATGCACGATACGGGCGTCGTCGCGCCAACCCGGCGCGTGCTTGTCGAGCTTGGCGTCGAGCTTTTGCGCCAGCGCGCCGCCGGACTCGACCACGACCTCGGCGCTGTTCAATTCCAGCGCGGACAGCGGCGGGCGTGCATCGAAGGTGCTGCCGGCAATCATCAGTTCAATGCAGAGAAACACCTCGGCGTTGCGTTCTTCGGTGAAGCCGCAGGTACGCAAGATCCGGAACGTCTCTTCGATGCTGGCGCGCTCGTTGCTGCCGATACCGGCGGCGAATTGCGGCGTCTCGCGCTGGCGCAGGTCGTGCGCGGCGGCGAAGAGGGCGAGCAGGAACCAGTCGCGCAGACTCAGCGAGCCGATGCCGATCGCGTCGATCAGGCGTTCCAGGCGCGGTCCGAGGATCTCGAAGATGTGGCCTTCGTTGTGGTAGGCGTGGAAGTCGTTGCCCCAGGTGCCGTGGCGGAACGCGAGTCGGCAGAACGCCATAAGCACAACGTCCTCGGCGCCGGCGATCGGCGGATGGTCGGTGCGCGCGGCGATCAGCGGGGCGAAGCGCTCGCGCCGGTAGGCAAGCAGTTCAAGCAGTTGCGGGTTGCGCTCGCGCACGAGCGCGCGCGCCGTGGCCGCGTCAGGCACGCGGCGTTCAACATCGTCCGCGGGAAACTCCGTGGGATAACGAAAAATCACGGCACAGCCATCCTCCCCCGCCGGAGTATAGCCGGAACGATATCAAAGCAATCCCCTCGCCGCGAAAGATGTCGGCGCGCCGCTGCCGACGATGAAGTGGTCGAGCACTCGCACCTGGATCGTTTCCAGCGCACGCTTGAGTTCGGCCGTGATCGCGCGATCGGCCTGGCTCGGCTCGGCGACGCCGGACGGGTGATTGTGGGCGAGGATCACCGCCGCGGCATTGTGCGTGAGGCAACGTCGTATCACCTCGCGCGGGTACACGCTGGCGCCGTCGATGGTGCCGCGGAACAGTTCCTCGAAGGCGAGGATGCGATGCCGATTGTCGAGGAACACGCAAGCGAAGACTTCGTATGGATAGGCGCCGATGCGCGCGCGCAGGTAGTCGGCGCAAGCGGATGGATGCGCCAGCGTCTCGCGTCCGCGCAAGTCGCTGGCGAGATAGCGGCGGCCCAGTTCCAGCGCGGCGTGCAGTCGGCAGGATTTGGCCGCGCCGAGCCCCGGCTCCGCCGCGAGCGCCGACACGTCGCGATCGAGCAATGCCTTCAGACTGCCGTGGCGCGTGAGCAATTCGCGGCCAAGGTCCACGGCGGTCGCACCGCGTCGGCCGCTGCCGATGAACAGGGCGAGCAATTCGGCATCGGACAAGGCTACCGCGCCGCGTTCGAGGAACTTTTCACGCGGACGTTCGGATTCGGGCCAGTCGCGGATCGTCATGTCCGAAGCGTGCACCCAACGCGGACGCCGCGCTGCCGGTGATCGCGTGAATTCCGGTAAGCTATCGGCCTTTCGCCGTGTCGGAATTTTCCCGCATGAACCTGCGGCCGCTGGCCAATTTGCGCATCCTGCTCGGCGTCTCCGGCGGCATTGCCGCGTACAAGGCGGCCGAGCTGACGCGGCGACTGCGTGGTGCTGGCGCTGACGTGCAGGTCGTGCTCACCGCCAACGCCGCGCGTTTCGTAACGCCGCTGACGTTCCAAGCGCTTTCCGGGCATCCGGTGCGCAGTGGTCTTTGGGACGAGGCCGCTGAGGCGGCGATGGGACACATCGAACTGGCGCGCTGGGCACAGCGCATCGTCATCGCGCCGGCCAGCGCGGATGTGATCGCGCGCCTGGCGCATGGCATCGCCGACGATCTGCTGACCACGCTGTGCCTGGCCAGTGTCGCGCCGCTCGCCGTTGCGCCGGCAATGAACCTGCGCATGTGGAGTCACGCAGCCACGCAGGCCAACGTCGCCACATTGCGCGGTCGTGGTGTTGCCATCCTCGGCCCCGCCGACGGCCCGATGGCCGAGCCCGAATCCGGGCCCGGTCGACTGCTCGAACCGCACCAGATCGTCGCGGAACTCGCCGCGCTGCACGGACCGAAAGCGTTGGCGGGGGTGCGCGTGCTGGTCAGCGCCGGCCCGACCTGCGAGGACATCGACCCGGTGCGGTTCATCGGCAACCGCAGCTCCGGGCGCATGGGTTTTGCGATCGCCGAGGCCGCCGTCGAACAAGGCGCGGCCGTACATCTCGTCGCCGGTCCCGTGCACCTGCCCACGCCGGCGGGCGCGACGCGGGAGGACGTGCGCAACGCACGCCAGATGCGCGACGCGGTGATGCGGCAAATTCCACAATGCGACATTTTCATTTCCGCCGCGGCGGTCGGCGACTATCGTCCGGCCGATGTGGCCGCGCGCAAGCTGAAGAAAACCGGCAAGGCGCTGGTGCTGGAACTGGTCGAGAATCCCGACATCGTCGCCGAAGTCGCCGCGCTGAAGAAGAAACCCTTCGTCGTGGGCTTCGCCGCGGAAACGCAGGATGTCGAAAGTTATGCGCGCGCCAAACTTGAACGCAAAAACCTCGATCTGATCGCCGCCAACCAGGTCGGCGGTGGCGAGGGCTTCGATGCCAACGACAACGAGCTGACCCTGCTCTGGGCGGGTGGCAAGGAAGCGTTGCCGAAGGCGAGCAAGCGCGATCTGGCGATAGCCCCTTCTCGCGCGCATCGCCACGCAGCGCGCGCGCAAAC
>DATIOA010000216.1:0-17054 GCA_035473575.1 Rudaea sp.
CAGAAGCGCGTGCAGGGATTCTGATATTCGGTGACGCAGCGGCCGACGCAGATGTTCGTGTCCGGCACCTTCAGGTGTACCGGCTGATCCTCGTCGTGCCGGGTCGAGGCGAAATAGACCTCGGCCAGTCGGTCGCGCGGCGGCAGCGTGCGTTCGATCCAGTCGCGTCCGATCCTGTCGTGATTGGGAACTTCGAACGTGCCGATCTTGAGCAGCGATGAATAATCGGCGTGATTGCGCAGCGTCCACGGCGAAAAACCCATCGTGACCGTTTCCCAGCCGGCGTTGAGCAGGCCGACGACGAAGCCCTTGCGGAATCCCGGACGGATGTTGCGCACCTTGCGCAGTTCCTTCATCACCGCGGACGCGCGCAATTTCGCGTCCCAGCCTTCCGGCTTGCCTGTCGCGACGACGTGCTCGGCCGCGAGCATGCCGGAGCGGATCGCCTGATGCGTGCCCTTGATCTTGGGCACGTTCATCAAGCCCGCCGCGTCGCCGATCAGGATCGCGCCGGGCATCTCGCACCTCGGCAGCGATTGCCAGCCGCCTTCGATCAGTGCACGCGCGCCGGCCGACAGGATTTGTCCGCCTTCGAGCAATGGTTTGATCTTGGCGTGGTGCTTGAGTTGCTGGAACGCCTCCCACGGCTTGAATTCCGGATCGTCGTAATCCAGGCCCGTGACGAAACCGATCGCAACGCGATCCTTGTCCAAGTGATACAGGAAACTGCCGCCGTAGGTGCAACTGTCCAGCGGCCAGCCAACCGTGTGCATGATCTTGCCCGGCTCCACGCGCCCGGCGGGCAGCTGCCACAGTTCCTTGATGCCGATGCCATAGGTCTGCGGGTCGCTGTTCGCGTCGAGCTTGAATTTCGCGATCAGTTGCTTGGACAGGCTGCCGCGGCATCCTTCGGCCAGCACCGTGATCGGCGCGGTGATGTCGATGCCCTGCGTGTAGCCCGCCTTGTGCGATCCGTCCTTGGCCACGCCCATGTCGCCGATGCGCACGCCGCCGACGGAACCGTCCGCATTGAAAAAAGGTTCCGCCGCTGCGAAACCTGGGTAGATTTCCACACCCAGCGCCTCGGCCTGCGGCGCCAGCCACGCGCACAGTGCGCCGAGCGAGACGATGAAGTTGCCGCGATTGTGCATTTGCGGCGGCGTCGGTAATTTCATCGCACGCGTCGCGTCGCGCAGCCACCAGAATTCGTCGTGCGCAGCCGGCACGCAGATCGGCGGCGGCGCCTTGCCCCATTCGGGCAGCAATTCGTTCAAGGGCTCGGGTTCGATGACGGCGCCGGACAGGATCTGCGCGCCGATCGTCGACGCCTTCTCGATCACGCACACGCGGATGTCGGGCTTGAGCTGCTTGAGCCGGATCGCGAACGCGAGGCCGGCCGGACCGGCACCGACGGTGACGACGTCGTATTCCATGGATTCGCGTTCGCTCATGCGGAAGTCCCGTTGCAATATCTCAGATGCGAACCGACGGATCGATGCGCTCGTACTTGCTGAAATAGCTGAACAGGTGGCCGGGGTGCAAGGTCACGGCCACCAGCACGAGTCGCCCCTTGATGTCGAAGTAGCGGCGCACGCTGCGGAATCCCGGCGTGTCGGCGCGCACTTTCAACTCGTGCGCCTGGTCTTCGGTGATCGGCACGGCGGAAAGGGATTGCTCGACCTTGCCGATGCGCTCGTGGAACTCTTCCTCGATGAGGTGGCGCATGGCGTCTTCCATGTGCGAAAAACCCTGCGGCAATCCCTGCCAGCTTGCGCGCCGGTACACCTCGCCGAGGCAATACGGCAACTGCGTGCGGCGGTGGTAGCGGATGCCGTGCAGGTGGATGCATTCCGTGCCCACGCTCACGTTCAGCCAGCCGGCGAGTACCGAATCGGCGGTGACGCGGTCGGTGTGCAGGAACTGGAATCCGGTCGCGTTCGTGTATTGCAGCAGGTCGTCGATGTTGCGGATGTGCTGCTCGTAGGTCACACGCGTCTCGGCGCTGCGTACCAGGGTGCCGGCGCCGCGTCGGCGCAGGATCAGGCCCTGGTCGGTGAGCAATTGCAGGGCCGCGCGCGCAGTGAAGCGGCTGATCTTGAAGCGCTTGCACAACACGGCTTCGGTGGGAAACGCCTTGCCGACCGGATGATCGCCGCGGCGGATCTCCTCGCGCAATATCTCCGAAACCTGCAGGTAGCGTGGCTGCCGCGACGAGCGCAGGCCGCGGACGGCAGTATCCGGTTTGTCGGCGGCGTCGGCGTGCGCTTGCGGCATAATCGGCGGACGATAGGGAGAAATCGATGGGGCAAACGATAACAGAACGGCAGCTGCGGGGCGCGCGGCTTTGCCAAACCTTGCACTGGCTCGCCGCCGGGACGATCGACGCGACGCGGTTGACGCGCACGTATCTGGAGGCCGCGACACAGGCCAATGCGCGGCTGAATGCATTCGTCGCCGTCGATGCGGCAGGCGCATCCGGACAGGCGCGCGAAGCGGGCGCGCGCCGCGCGCAGGGCAAGGCGATCGGTCGCCTCGATGGCGTGCCGGTCGCGGTGAAGGACAACATCGACGTGGCCGGGTTGCCCACGCAGGCCGGCATGCCCGGCGCGCGCTCGCCGGCTACGCGCGATGCCGCCGTGGTCGAACGCCTGCGCGGCGCGGGCGCGGTGATCCTTGGCAAGACCGGCATGGACGAAGGCCCCGGCGCCGACGGCAGCAATCCGCATTTCGGCGCGGTGCACAATCCGTGGCGGCGGGAGTTTTCACCGGGCGGTTCGTCCGCCGGCAGCGCGGCGGCGGTCGCGGCAGGTTTGTGCGCGGCGGCGATCGGCACCGACACGCTCGGCTCGATCCGAATTCCCGCGAGCTATTGCGGCGTGTATGGATTCAAGCCGACGTCCGGCGAGATCTCGATGCGCGGGATTGCGCCGGCGGCACGGCGGTTGGATGGCGTGGGCCTGCTCGCGCGCGGCGTGGACGACCTGGGCGTGCTGTATCACGTCCTCGCCGGTTACGACGCGGCCGATCCACGATCACGCCGGCGCCGCGTCGAACCCGACCTGCCGGATTGGGAACCCGGAAAGTTGCGTGTCGGCGTACTTGCGGATTTGCGCGCCTGGGGTACGACGGATGAGGTGGCGGCCGTATTCGAGCGCGCACTCGATGCGCTGACGCACGCCTTGCCGAACCGGCGCGCGGCGGATTTCGCGGATTTCCCCATACCCGCCGCGCGCCGCGCGGGGCTGCTCCTGACCGAGGCGGAAATACTCGGCGCTTATCCTGCCGACGTGCTCGCCGCCGCATCGCCGCGCCTGCAAAAAATGCTCGACTACGCGCGCAAAAAATCCGCCGCCGATTTCGCGAGCGCCGACCGCGTGGTCGACGCGGCCGTGCTCAAGGCGCGGCGCTTGTTCGCCGACATCGACGTGCTGGTCACGCCGACCACGCCGCAAACCGCGTTCGCGCACGGCCAGCCGGCACCGGCCGATCAAGCCGATTTCACCGCGTTCGCGAACCTGTCGGGCTGTCCCGCGCTGAGCCTGCCGATGGGTCTCACCTCCGACGGATTGCCGAGCGGATTGCAGCTCATGGGTCCGCCCGGGTCCGACCTGCGCCTGCTTGAACTTGCGGAAGTGTGCGCCGCAGCGCTGGATGCGACGCCCGATTATCCGGTCGGGGCATGAAGACATCCGCGAATCCGCAGCTGCGGCATGAAGATGCCGCCACGCGCATGCGCTTCGTGGTCGAGCTGGCGCGGCGCCTGCACCAGTACGGCGCCGCCGCGCCGCGCCTGGAATTGGCCATCGACAGCGTCAGCGCGCGCCTGGGCCTGCATTGCGACAGCCTGTCCACGCCGACCGCATTGATCCTGTCGTTCACCGCGCGCGGGCACGCCGAGGACGACCTGAGCGAACACACCCAGGTCATCCGCCTGTCGCCGGGCGACGTGAACCTGCGTCGCATGTGCGAAGTGGACGAAATTGCCGATCGCGTGATCGCCGGCACGCTGGACATCGCCGAAGGTTCGCGCCTGCTGCGCGCGATCCATCGCCGTCGCAACGTGCGCAATCGCGTTTTCACCGCGGGCAGTTACGGCATCGCGGCGGCGGCGGTCGCGGCGATTCTGCATGCAACATGGACCGACATCGCCGTGGCCGGCGTCATCGGCGTTTTGATCGGCGCCATCGCGTTGGCGAGCGAAGGCAGGCCGCGACTGGGTGCGAGCTTCGAGGCGATCTCCGCCATGCTCGCGACGCTCATCGCCACCGCCGCTGGCGCGTGGCTGGTGCCGCTCAACGTCAAGACGGTGGTGCTCGCGGCGTTGATCGTGTTGTTGCCGGGATTGAGCCTGACCACCGCCGTGCGCGAGTTGTCGACCCAGCACCTGGCCTCGGGCGTGGCACGCCTGGCCGGCGCGATGATGAGCCTGCTCAAGCTCGCCTTCGGCACGCTCGTGGCGACGGAAATCGGCAAGGCGCTGCATTGGCTGCCGCTGGCCGGGCCGGCACCGCCGGTGCCGGGATGGGCCGAATGGGTGGCGCTCGGATTCGGCTGCTTTTCCTTTGCCGTTCTGTTCCAGGCCGCGCGCCGCGATTACCCACTGGTGATGGCGTCGGCGGCGCTCGGCTACGTCGTCGCCTATTACGGCAGTTCGGCGTTCACGCCGGATTTCGGCGTGTTCCTGGCGGGGCTTGCCATCGGCGCGGCGAGCAATCTGTACGCGCGCCTGGCGGGGCGCCCCGGCGCATTGGTGCGCGAGCCGGGCATCATCCTGCTGGTGCCGGGCAGCGTGGGTTTCCGCACGCTGTCGCTGATGTTCGAACGCGATGTGACCTTGGGGCTGGACGTCGGCTTTACCCTCATCGCAATTCTGGTCGCACTCGTCGCCGGATTATTGTTCGGCGATTTGCTCGTGGCGCCACGGCGCAGCTTGTAGCGCAAACAAAAATACCGGCAAAAGCCGGCATTTTTTGCGCAAGGCGTATTCGCTCAGATGAGCAAATCCTTTTCGCGCTTTGCCGCTTTCAACGCCGCATGGAACCAGCGCGGACGCTTGCCGCGGCCGGACCAGGTCTGCGACGGGTCGGCGGGGTTGCGGAATTTCGGTGCGGCCTTGCCGCGCTTGCCCTTGCGGCCGCGACCGCCGAACAATTGCTCGATGGTATAGCCTTTCGTTTTGGCGTAAGCGCGCACGTCGGCGCGGACCTTGTCCAGTTCCGCGACGTCCAGTTCGCGACTGCGCGTCGAGGCGCGCGCGATCAACTCCGCGAGTTGCTTCTTGTTGAGGTTTTTCAATTCGATGGCCATTTCCGACTCTCGCATTAGATCAGTTCAATAGGATCGGGTTAAAATCGCGGCAGTAGAATGCCATTAACCCTGCCGCAAATCAAAAAATCGCGGCGTGCGTCACATCCGCCACCCTGGCGGGTTACGCGATGCTTGCATGCTTGCCCCGTTGGAATTAAGTTAAACACCATGCAGGCCGCGCGTTCCGGCGCGGCGCCAAGGGGCCCATCCGTGGGATTGCTCGACGAGCTCGAACAGCAGGCGCAGCAGCGCAAGGTCAACGCCGACGACGCGGAGAAGCGCAAGTCGCAGCGCGAGGAGGTCTTCCGCACCCAGCTTGAGCCGGGCATGCACGCGCTGCACGAGTTCCTCGGCAAGCTCGTCGCCAATCTCAAGCTGCTGCAACCGAAGAAGCAGTTGCGCTTCGCACTGGTTGGCTATGGCGAGATCGTCGGCTACATCGAACACGAATACGACCTCAAGTCCAACACGCAGCCGGGTTCGCGCGAGATCGTGCTGAGCTTCCCGTGCCTGGTGGCGAGCGAGGAATGCCCCACCGTCGATGTGGTCGGCGCGAGCAAGGTCAAGACCGTCGCCGGCGCGTTCCAGCGCTACCATCTGGGCGGCCTGCTCGAGCCGAAGAAGGACGGCAACGGTGACGTGATCTCGGCCAAATTCAACGCCAAGGGCCGCATTCCGCTGACCGCCACGTTTGCCGCCGATGCCGACAGCGCGGTGGTGCGCATGAACTTCGTGAACTTCGATGCGCTCGGCACGGCGACCAAGAATCTGCCGGCCGCGCAGCTCAACGATGCCACGTTCGATGCGATCGGCCGCTACCTGATGCGCGAAGAGAGCAACCTGTTCCAGGAAGCATTGTCGGATTCCTTCCGCGCGCAACTGCGCACCAAGGTGCAGCAGGATCAGATCAAGCGGCGCTGGGAGTCCAAGATCGGTGCGCAGCAGAAAGCGGAGCTCGAACAGCTCAAGCGCGAACAGAGCCTGACCGGTCGTTTCGCCAAACCGGCCGTCAAAGACAGCAAGCCGGCGGCAACCAGCAGTTCCTGGCTGGATCGGGTCAAAGGCCTGATCAAGAAATAGCGCCGTTCAGGCGAACAGCGCGAACAACTCCTCGCGCGACAGATTACGGCTTTCCGCGTCGCGACGCGCACGATACTCGAACGTGCCGGCGGCAAGGCCGCGCTCGGACACGACCACCCGATGCGGAATGCCGATCAGCTCGATGTCGGCGAACATGGCGCCCGGGCGCAGGCCGCGGTCGTCGAGGCAGGTTTCGATGCCGCGCGCGTTGAGTTCGTCGTAAAGCGCATTCGCCGCCGCGTTCACCTTGGCATCGTTCTTCGGATTGATCACGCACACCGCCACGCGCCACGGCGCCATCGGTTCGGGCCAGACGATGCCGGCGTCGTCGTGGTTCTGCTCGATCGCCGCGGCGACGATGCGCGACACGCCGATGCCGTAGCAGCCCATCTGCATCGGTCGGTTCTTGCCGTCGGCATCGAGCACGGTCGCGTTCATCGCCTCGGAGTATTTCGTGCCGAGTGCGAACACGTGACCGACCTCGATGCCGCGCGCGATTTTCAAGCGACCCTTGCCGTCGGGCGACAGGTCGCCTTCGACCGCCTTGCGGATGTCGGCGATGGCGTCGGGTTCCGGCAGGTCGCGGCCCCAGTTGACGCCGGCGATGTGGAAATCGACCTTGTTCGCGCCGACGACGAAATCGGCCATCGCCGCGACGTCGCGATCGGCAATGACATGAACTTTCTTGCGATCCGCATTCCCGATCTTGGACAAGCCGATCTTGGACAGGATGGGCCCGAGATAACCCGGCTTGGCGCCGAGCGCGGCGAGGATTTCCTGCTCGTTGGCGAGGCGGTATTCGGCCATGCCGGCGATCTTCTGCAGCTTGACCTCGTTGACGTCGTGGTCGCCGCGCACGAGCGCGAGCACGAATTGGTTCTCATCGCCCACGACGCAAACCGATTTCACCGTGCGCTTGATGTCGATGCCGAGCAGGGCGGCGACGTCGGCGCAGGTCGACTTGCCGGGCGTCGGCACTTCGCGCATCGCCTCGCCCGCCGCCGCGCGCGCGCCCGGCGCGAGCGCCGAGGCGAGTTCGACATTGGCCGCATAGTCGGAACCGTCGGAAAACACCAGCGCATCCTCACCGGAATCCGCCAGCACCTGGAATTCGTTGCTGCGGCTGCCGCCGATCGCGCCGGTGTCGGCGGCGACCGCGCGAAAGGCGAGCCCGAGGCGCGTGAAGATGCGCCCGTACGTCGCGTACATGTTGTCGTACTCGCGGACGAGGCCTTCCTCATCGAGGTGGAAGGAGTAGGCGTCCTTCATCAGGAACTCGCGTGCGCGCATCACGCCGAAGCGCGGGCGGATCTCGTCGCGGAATTTCGTGTTGATCTGGTAGAAGTTGACCGGCAACTGTTTGTAGCTTTTCAGCTCGCTCCGCGCGAAATCGGTGACGACTTCCTCAGCGGTCGGCGCGTAGCAGTATTCGGCTTCCTTGCGATCCTTGATCTTGAGCAGCTGCGGGCCGAATTTCTGCCAGCGCCCGGTTTCGTCCCACAACTCGCGCGGCTGCACGGTCGGCATGGTGATCTCGAGTGCGCCGGCCCGATTCATTTCCTCGCGCACGACGGCCTCGACCTTCTTCAGCACCTTGAGGCCCAGCGGCGACCAGGTGTACAGGCCTGCGGCGTGCTTGCGCAGCATGCCGGCGCGCAGCATCAGGCGGTGGCTGGCGATCTCCGCGTCGGCGGGAACTTCCTTGACGGTGGCGAGATGGAATCTGGAAAGACGCATGGCGGCGAGTCGTCGCGAAAAAGAATCCGGAATTGTAGCAGCCGGAGTAGCAGCCGGCGGCGGGTTACTTGCTCGGCGCCACGCCCGGCGGCAACACGTTCGCCTTCGCATCGAAGCGCACGGTCTTGTAGGGCCGATCCGTCGGTGGCGTATCGGTCACATGCAGATGGCCTTGCGCGTCGCGCCATTCGTACAGCGGTGGATTGGCCTTGGGCGATTCCGGCAAATTTTTCAGCACGATCGCCGGTAATGTATGCGGCGCGAAATACCACCATGCCGCGGCAGAGGCGATGGCGAGCACGACGATCGAGGCGAGCAGCGCGCGGCCGCGCGCTGCTGACGGATTACGGTTTGCAGTACAACTCGACGTTCGCATTGGCGGCGGCGATCTGCGCGGCACGCGCCTTGTCGTCCAGCGGAATGGCCTTGCCATCCGGCCCGGTCACGCTGACCGGCATCTTGCTGTTGAGGATATCCAGGTTGTTGCGTGCCGTGGCGCAAGCCTTGGCGTTGGCGTCCTTGGGGTCGGGCGGCGCGGCGGCGGGCGTGCCGTTGTTTTCACCGTTCGGATTGCTGCCCGGCTCGGTGTTCGGCGTGTTGTCGACGCTGCGCGGACGGTCGCTGCCACTTATGCGCATCAACTGCACATCCTTGGCGTCCTTGGGCGGCGGTGCGTCGGAGAAGTGCACCACGCCGGAGGCGTCCGTCCATTTGTATACCTGCTGGTCGGCGGCGTAAGCACCCACCATGAAACAGGACAGGGCCAGCAATACCAGTTTGCGGTTCATCGACATTCTCCGTACCGGCCGGGCCGGCTGCTCCCAATCTTGCCCCTGTTGCGGAAACACTATGCCACAAGGGCCGGCGCCGGAAAAGCGTGCCCCGGCGCAGCCTTGCGGTAAACTGCGGGCGACGCTTGAACTTGGGGTACGGATGGACGCTCCCGCCAGTCAGCCAAAGCCGCATCGCGGCATTTACCTGTTGCCCAACCTGCTCACCACGGGGGCGATGTTCGCCGGCTTCTACGCGATCATCGCCGCCATCGGTGGCCAGTATGCCGATGCCGTGATCGCGATCTTCGTCGCCGCCTTGTTCGACGGTCTTGATGGCCGCGTCGCGCGCCTGACCAACACGCAAAGCGCGTTCGGCGTGCAATACGATTCGTTGTCCGACCTGGTCAGTTTCGGTGTCGCGCCGGCGTTGGTCATGTACGTGTGGTCGCTGGAATCGCTCAAGTTGCACGGTGTGGCCTGGGGCAAGCTCGGCTGGATGGCGGCGTTCATTTATGCCGCCTGCGGTGCATTGCGCCTGGCGCGGTTCAATACCCAGGTCGGGGTCGCCGACAAGCGCTATTTCCAGGGCCTGGCGATTCCCGCAGGCGCCGGCCTGGTGATGTCGTATCTGTGGGCGGCGCTCGATCTCGGCCTGAGCGGCGAGCAAGTGCAGTTCATCACGCCGGTCGTCGCGATCGTCGCCGGACTGCTGATGGTCAGCCGCTTCCGCTACTACAGCTTCAAGTCGTGGCCGCGTTCGGACAAGGTGCCGTTTTTCTGGCTGATCCTGTTCGTCTTGATCATCGTTGCCGTGGCGATGTATCCGCCGGGCGTGCTGTTCGGTGTCGCGGTTGCATATGCCGTATCCGGCCCGATTCTCACCCTGTGGGGTCGCTGGCGCGCGCGCGGCCGGCACGCGCTGCGTTCGTCGGAATCGCATACGCCGTGAACGCTGCCCCGCTCGCCGTGGCGGGTGACGGAGAGCGGCGCGCGCTGGGGTTTCTCGCGGAATTGAGCCAGGCGCTGGCCGAATCGCTGGATCTGCGCGAAACGCTGAACATGGCGGTCACGCGCATTGCCGACTTCATGCAGGCCGAGGCCGCAAGTTTGTTCTTGATCGATCATGCCGGCCTGATCGAATGCCGCATCTGCGTCGGCCCGGTCGACATCACCGGGCTCAAGCTTGCCGTCGGCCAGGGCGTGGTCGGTCGCTGCGTCGCCGACAATGCCACACAGATCGTGCGCGACGCGCGCAACGACACGCGCGTGAATGCGCGCGTGGATGCGGAAACCGGATTCGCCACGCGCTCGATCCTGTGCGCGCCGCTGTCGAATGCGCGCGGGCCGATCGGCGCGCTGGAAGTGATCAACCGCCGCGACGGCGGCCTGTTCGAGGCGGACGATGCGGAAATCCTGCGTCTCGTCGCCGCGCCGGCCGCGCTCGCCATCGCCAATGCACAGCTTGCATACGGATTGGTCGAACAGCAGCGCATCAAGCGCGAGCTGGAACTGGCGCGGCGCATGCAGAAATCCATGTTGCCCAGGCGCCGGCGCGGCGATTTCCCGATCCGCGGCGTCAACCTGCCGGCGCACGAGATTTCCGGCGACTTTTACGATTTCTTCGACCTGCCCGATGGCCGCCTCGCCTTCGTGATCGGCGACGTTTCCGGCAAGGGTCTGGACGCGGCGTTTTTGATGGTGCGCGTCGCCAGCATGCTGCGCTGGGTCGGTGCGCACGCGCCGGCGCCCGGTGCGTGGCTGGCGCAGGTGAACGCGGAACTGTGTCGCACGGTGCAGGACGGCCGTTTCGTCTGTGCCGCAGTCGGCCAGTACGACCGCGCCGACGGCAAGGTGTGCCTGGCCAGTGCGGGCTTTCCGCCGGCGCTGCTGCACGATGGCAGCGATTTCGAGGAACTTCCTGCCGACGGCCCGCCGCTCGGCATCCTCGCCGAGGCGGACTACGGCGAGCGCGAGTTCGCGCTCGGCCAGCGCGCCTTGTACCTGTTTTCCGACGGCGCCACCGACGTGCGCACCGGCGCGACCGATCGCCTCGGCGAAGCCGGCCTGCGTGGCCTGATCGCGCGCCACGCGACGCTCGCGCCCGAACCGCGCCTGCGCGCGGTCATCGGCGATTTGAAACGCCTGCATCTGGTCGACGACACCACCCTGCTGCTGTTGCAAGAGCCCTGCGGAACGCAGGCGCACACCTTGCTGGACCTGGAATTTCCCGCGCAGGCGGCGCAGATGCGCAACGTGCGCGCGGCGCTGCGCCACACGCTGGATGGCCAGGGCGTCGCGCCGGAATTGCGCGACCAGCTCGTCCTCGCGGTGGACGAAGCCTGCACGAATGTCATCCGCCATGCCTATGGCGGCGAATGCACGCGTCGCATCGCGCTGCATGTCGCCCGCGAGCGCGATATGCTCGCGTTCGAGTTGCGCGATCAGGCGCCGGCGGTCGATCCGGCCTGCCTGAAACCGCGCGATTTGTCCGAATGCAAACCGGGCGGACTCGGCCTGCCGTTCATCGCCGCGACGATGGACGACTGGAAACTGGAGCCGGCCGCGGACGGGCGGGGCAACCTCCTGCGCATGCACAAGCGTATCGATTTTGGGGACCATCAATGAGCGACTCGGAAAACGCCTGCGTCAGCGAGGATCTCGGCGGCTACGTGCTCGTGCGCGTGCGCGGCGAGGTCGATCTGTCCTGGTCGCAGCGGGTGCGCGATGCGATCCTGGCGTCGCTGGGCCGTGGCGACGCCGGCGTGGAGCTCTCGCAAGTGACGTACATCGACTCGTCCGGCATCGCGGCATTGGTCGAAGGGTTCCAGACCGCGCGCGGCAAGGGCAAGCGCTTTGGCCTTATCGCCGCAAGTCGACAAGTGATGGCGGTGCTGCAACTGGCGCGGCTGGACAAGGTGTTTCCGTTGTTTGCGGATGTCGATGCCGCTCGCGGCGCATGACATGAACGCCATCGTGCGCCCGCTCGAAAGTCTCGGCCGTGCAACGGCGCAGTCGCTCGCGAACGTCGGCTACGCGGCGATGCTGCTGCTCGAAAGCCTGTACTTTTCCTTCGCGGGCTGGCGCATCGGCCAGCCGCTGCGCCTGCGCGCAGTCGCAGAGCAGATGCGCCAGATCGGCGTGGATGCGCTGCCCATCGTCGCCCTGCTTGCGCTGACCATCGGCATCATGTTGGGCATCCAGTTCATCGCCGCGCTGTCCGAGTTCGGCGCGCAGTCGCAGGTGGTCGTCGCGGTGGCCAAATCGGTAACGCGCGAATTCGGCGCGCTGATCACGGCAATTCTTGTTGCCGGGCGTTCGGGTTCGGCGCTGGCCGCGCGCATCGGCTCGATGAGCGTGTCGCAGGAAGTCGATGCGCTGGCGACGATGGGCATCGAGCCGGTGCGTTACCTCGCCGCGCCGGCCTTGCTTGCGATGCTGGTCATGTTGCCGGTGCTGACGATCTTCGCCGACGCGGTCGCGATCGGCGGCGCGGCGTTGTATTCCTCGCCCGCGCTCAACGTCACGCCTTCGGCTTACGTGATGCAAACCCTCGCCCTGCTGTCGCCGGGCGATGTTTGGCAGGGCATCGCCAAATCGGTCGTGTTCGCCGTGCTCATCACCCTGATCGGCGTGAGCACGGGATTCTCGGTGCAGGGCGGCGCCGAGGGCGTGGGCCGCGCGACCACGCGCGCGGTGGTGCTGTCGATCTGCTGGATCATCGTGGTCGACATGATCTTCTCGTTTTTCCTCAACCGCTGATTCGATCCATGACGACCGCGCCGCTGATCGAAGTCGAGAAACTCGAAGCTTGGTACGGGCGGCGGCGAATTCTCGATGGCGTGGATTTTTCCGTGAACGCCGGGGAAATCCGCGTGATCATGGGCGGTTCGGGCTCGGGCAAAAGCACGCTTTTGCGCCATCTGCTCGGCCTGCACAAGCCGCGCAGCGGCCGCGTGCGCCTGCTCGGCGTGGACATCGGCAGGGCGAGCGAGCGCCAGATGCTCGACGTGCGCCGCCAGATCGGCGTGTCGTTCCAGGGCGGCGCGCTGCTGACCTCGCTGTCGGTCGGCGACAATGTCGCACTGCCGCTGCGCGAACACACGAAACTCGATGAAGCCACGATCCGCATCATGTCGCGCCTCAAGCTCGAAGTCGTGAACCTCGGAGGCTTCCAGGACCTGATGCCTTCGCAGCTCTCCGGCGGCATGATCAAGCGCGCGGCGCTGGCGCGCGCGATCGTGATGGATCCGAAGCTTCTGTTCTTCGACGAGCCGTCTGCCGGCCTGGATCCGGTGGTGTCGGCCGAACTCGACGAATTGATCCTGCGCCTGCGCGATGCGCTGCGCATGACGATCGTGGTTGTCACCCACGAGCTGGAAAGCGCGTTCAAGATCGCCGATACCATTACCGTGCTGGATCAGGGCAATATCCTGATGACGGGAACCGTGGATGCGGTGCGCCATTGCGACAACGAACGCATCCAGGACCTGCTCAACCGGCGTCCGCGCGAAATCCAGGTCGACGCGGACGCCTATCTCAACCGCCTGACGGAAGAAGCCGCATGAGCATTCCGATATGAAACGCGACAGCGTCAATTATGTGCTTGTCGGCGCTGCGGTACTTGCCGCCGGCGTGCTGCTGCTCGTCGTACTGGCCATGATCACCGGCCGCGGCGGCGCAACCACAGCCTACTTCACGCATTACCGCAACGTCACCGGACTGCGTTACGGCGCGCCGGTGTTCTACCAGGGCTATCGCGTCGGCCAGGTCGGTGCGATAACGCCCGAGCGCGACGCCGGCCCTGATGGCGCACGACGAACGCGCTACAAGATCGAACTCGACGTGCGCCGCGACTGGCCGGTACCCAAGGATTCGGTGGCGCACCTGAGTTCGACGGGCCTGCTCGCCGACGTCGCCGTGGCCATCAGCGAAGGCAAGGAGCGCGCGATGGCCGCGCCTGGCGGCGAACTCGCTGGCGCGGAAAATGCCGACATCTTCAGTGCGATGAACGAACTTGCCGGCCAGATCACGCAACTTACGCGTGGTCAGATTTCGCCGCTGATCCAGACCCTTTCCAAACGCGTGGATTCGATCACCGGCGCGATCGACAAGGGCACGCCGGAAATCGTCGAGCAGTCGCGCAAATTGCTTGCGCAGTTGAACACGGCGTCGGCCTCGCTCAACGACGTGCTCAAACCGGACAATCGCGCGGCGCTCGACGCAATTCTCGCCAACACGAAGCAGATGACGGCGCAACTGCACGACACGCAGCAAAAACTCGACGACGCACTCGGCCAGCTCGACAGCATCGCGCGCGAAAACCGGCCGGGCATCCGCGATGCCGTGGCCGACCTGCGCGCCGTGCTCGGGGCATTGTCCGCGCGCATCGATTCGATCAGCCAGCACCTGCAGACCGCCAGCCGCAATTTCGACGAATTCTCGCGCGAGGTGCGCAAGAATCCGAATCGGATTTTGATTTCGCCGAAACCCGACAAGGTCGAGGAAGAACCATGAGGAACGTCCTGCTCGCGCTTTGCCTGTGCCTGCTGGTGGCTTGTTCCGTCGATCCGGTGCCGGACGTGACCTACTTTCGCCTGCCGGCGCCGGCAGCATTGCCGCACGCGGACAAGCCGCTGTCGGCCTTGCCCATCGAAGTCGAGACTTTTCGCGGCGATGGCGTCTACGCCGAGCAGGCGCTGATCTACGCAACCACGCCGCAGGCCGATGCGCTGCGCGCGTTCCACTACCAGTTGTGGAACGATCCGCCCTCGCGCGCGTTGCAGGCGCGCCTGACCGGCATGTTGCGCGATTCGGGTATTTCCTCGCTGGTCACCGACCGCCTGCCGGCGAGCACGCCCGCGCTGCGTGTGCACGGGCGCATCCTGCGTTACGAGCGCGTGCCGCGCGATGGCGGTTTCGTCGTGGTCGTCGTGCTGGAAATGCGCGTGGATGAGGACCAGGGCGAACCGCTGATCGAGCGCATCTACAGTGCCGAAATCCCGGCGGCGGGTGCCAGCATGACGGCAACGGTGGAGGCCTTCGGCAAAGCCATTGACAAGGATTTCGCGGCATTCTATGTGGACCTCGCCGCGCTCGGGGGCGATCATGCTGGCTGAAGCGCAACGCACGGCGATGCTCGCCGCGATGGGCATAGCCGTCTATCGTTTGCGCGCCGCACCGGCCGCTTCCGTGCCCATGCGGATAAGCGTGGACCCGCAGGCGTGCGTGTGCGTGGACGGCGGCGATGGCGAATCCGCCGAACGCCTGTTCGCCTTGTTGCCGGCGTCGCTCGGCGTCGCGCTCGAGCGCGTGTGCGACGCCGCAGCGGTGGATGGCGCCGTCGAAATCGATGCGTCTTGCCTGCGCGGCGACGCCGGAGCCAAGCGCATGCTGTGGCAAACGCTCAAGCCGCTGGCGCGGCGCTTGCGCGAGGTGGGTTGAGCGATGGTCGCGATCCTCAAGGAACCTTATCCCGCGCTGCGCACGATGGCGGCGGACGATCTGGAACAGGTCGCCGCGATCGAACTGGCGGCCTACGAATATCCGTGGACGCACGGCATCTTCCGCGACTGCCTGCGCGCCGGCTACGACTGCATCGTGCTCGCGCACGCAGCGGAAATCGTCGGCTACGGCGTGCTCAGCGCCGGTGCTGGTGAGGCGCATGTGCTCAATGTCTGCGTCGTGCCGGCGCAGCACGGGCAAGGTCACGGCACGCGCCTGATGAAGCGCCTGATCGACCTTGCGCGCTGGCATCGCGCCGAGCGCATTTTCCTGGAAGTGCGGCCGTCCAACGCGCACGCGGTGACGTTGTACGACCGCCTCGGCTTCAACGAAATCGGCAAGCGCCCGAACTACTATCCGGCCAAGCGCGGCCGCGAGGATGCGGTGGTGATGGCGATGGAATTGCTACCGTCGGAGTAAAGCTACATCGCCGCCAGTCGCTGTGCCTGCTCACGCAATCCCGTGAGCTGCGCCGTGCGTTCGGCGACGCGCTGCTTTTCCTGTTCGATCACCGCCGCCGGCGTGTTCGGGCCGAAGTTGGCGAGCTTGGCGGTGGACTTGGCGTTTTCACCATCGAGGCGCGCGATTTCTTTTGCCAGTCGCGCCTTTTCCGCGCCAAGATCGATGAGTCCGGCGAGCGGAATCAGGATTTTCATTTCGCCGACGATGGCGGCGGCGGAGGCCGGTTCGGCTTCGCCGGCAGCGAGCCAGCGTTGCGATTCGGTCTTTGCAAGAAAGGCGATTTGCAAATGGAATTTCTCCGCGCGCGCGCGATCGGGCGCGCTGCCGTTTGCGAACAGCAGCGGAATCGATTTGCCCGGCGCGATGTTCATCTGGCTGCGGATGCCGCGCACGGACGAGACCACGGCCTTGAGCCACTCGGTTTCGGCCTCGGCGGCAGCATCCAGTGCGAATTGATTCGATTGCGGATAGGCGCGTTGGGTGATGCTGGATTCCTGCAAGCCGAGCAATGGCGCGACTGATTGGTAAATTTCCTCGGTGATGAATGGCGTGATCGGATGTAATCCGCGCAGCGCAGCTTCGAGCACGACAAGCAAAGTGTGGCGCGTGGAATCCGCCGTGGCCCTGTCGTTGCCATTGAGCGCAGGTTTGGCCAACTCCACGAACCAGTCGCAATAATCGTTCCAGACGAATTCGTACAACGCCTGCGCGCCCAGATCGAAGCGGTACAGCGGCATCTGCGCTTCCACGTCGGCGAGGGTTTTGGCAAGACGCGCCAAAATCCACTTTTCCGCATCGCTGGCAGGTGAGATCGGTGCGGAGGGGGCCGTGAAGTCCTCGCAGTTCATCAGCACGAAGCGCGCGGCATTCCACAGCTTGTTGCAGAACGCCTTGTAGCCATCGGCGCGCTTGAGATCGAAATTGATCGTGCGCCCGTAGGTCGCGAGCGCCGCGAACGTGAAGCGCAGCGCATCGGCGCCGACCGGCGCGATGCCCTGCGGAAATTCCTTGCGGATACGCTTTTCGACTTTCTCGCGCACCTGCGGGATCAGTAGCGACGCGGTGGATTTCTTTACCAGCGCTTCGAGTTCGATGCCGTCGATCAGGTCGAGCGGGTCGATGGTATTGCCCTTCGACTTCGACATCTTCTGGCCTTCGGCGTCGCGCACGATGGCGTTGATGTAGACCTCGCGG
>DATIOA010000217.1:0-7901 GCA_035473575.1 Rudaea sp.
CTGCTGCTGGCCGACAAGTTCGTGCTGCACAGCGATGCCGGCGTCGCAACCGTGATCGACAAGTCCGTCGCCGTGCTGCCGTTGCTCAACGAGAGCGGCGACCCGCAGCAGGACTATTTTTCAGATGGTCTTTCCGAAGAACTGATTTCCGCGCTCGCGCAGGTCCACGACCTGAAGGTCATCGGCCGCAATTCGTCGTTCCAGTTCCGTGGCAGGCAGCAGGACGACACCGCCGCCATCGGCGCGAAACTCGGCGTCGCGACCTTGCTCGAAGGTACCGTGCGCAAGCAGGGCAATCGGGTGCGCATCGTCGCGTCGCTGGTCAAGGCATCCGACGGCAGCGAGTTGTGGTCGCAGACCTACGACCGCGAACTGAAGGATGTCTTCGCGGTGCAAAGCGAGATCGCGACATCGGTTGCCGGCGCATTGAAAACGACCTTGCTCGGAAGAACCATCGAATCGGCAGACAAGCCGCCCAGCGGCAACCTCGACGCCTACAACGCGCTGCTGCAGGGCCGCTTCTATGCCGAGCGTCGCAATCGCGTGGACTACCTCAAGGCAGTCGACTACTACCAGCAGGCGATCCGGCTCGATCCGGATTACGCCATCGCCTATGCGCGGCTGGCGATCGCGCAGCAATGGTTCAACAACTGGGTGGCCAACGCCGACGAACGCAAGGCGACCAGTCCGCTCGCGCGCGCCAACGCGAACAAGGCAGTCGAATTGAATCCGCAGTCGGCGGTGGCGCTGGGTGCGCTCGGCATCAACCAGGCCTGGTCGGATATCGACTATCCGGCAGCGGAGGCGACATTGAAAAAGGCCGTCGCGCTCGACCCGTCGAACCCGGAAACGCTGTATCAACTCGCCGATGTCACCGGCTGCCTTGGGCGACTGCATGAATCCGTCGCGATGATGCGCCGGGTGCTGGCGATGGAACCGCTCAACGCCTCGTTCCATTTCTACACCGGGCAATTCCTGCTGGCGATGGGACGGCTCGATGAAGCCGAAGCCGAGCTGCGCCGGGCGATCGAACTGCAACCGACAGCCGAAGCTTTCCGCACGTATCTGGCCATGGCCTACATCAAGCACGGCCAACTCGATCAGGCCTTGCTCGCGGCGAACGCGGAACCTGGGCCGGCCCAGCATCGGGCGGCGCTCGCGATGGTTTATTTCGCCCAGGGCGACAAGGCGCGGGGAGAAGCGCAACTGGCGGAGATCATCCGGCTCGATGCAACCTACTCGCAGATGTTGATTGCCGACATCTACGCGCTTCGCGGCGATGCCGACCAGGCATTCGCATGGCTGGATCGCGGGTGGGCCCTGCGCGATCCTGGCGTGGCCGCGCTATACGAGGATCCGTTCCTCGTCCCGATGCTGCGCCATGATCCGCGCCTCGCGGCGATCGCCAGGAAGATCGGATTGCCCGATCCGGACAGCTTGCCGGGTTCTGCCGCACCGTCGGCATCGCCACCGGCCGATGCCGCTGCGGCGCAGGCGAAACTCAAGCCATGACCAAACTGTCCTTTCTCGCCGAACTCCAGCGCCGCAACGTGTTGCGTGCCGCCGTGCTTTATGTCGGCGCGGTGTGGGCGCTGGCGCAGGGTATCGCTCAACTAGGACCGCCGCTTGGCGCTCCGGACTGGATCGTGCGCTGGTTCGTCATCGCCGCGATCATCGGCTTTCCGTTCTGGATCGCGTTCGCGTGGTTCTACGAATTCACGCCACAAGGATTGAAACGCGAGAGCGAAATCGCGGCCGATGCTTCCATCACACGCTCGACCGGGCGCCGATTGGACAAGGCGATCATCGCGGTGCTGGCGATTGCGGTAGTGTTGCTGCTGACCAACACGTTCGTGTGGCACGAGGTCGGCGAGCTGGACAGCGGGCACGCGCCGACCATCTCTAACAAATCCATAGCCGTGCTGCCGTTCGAGGATTTGAGCCCGCAGCATGATCACGGCTATTTTTCAGCCGGGCTGGCCGAAGAACTGTTGAACGCGCTGGCGAAGGTGCAAGACCTGAAAGTTGCCGGCCGCGCTTCGTCGTTCTACTACGGCAGTCACGCCGCCGACTTGTCCACCATCGGCAAGGCGCTGAGCGTTGCCAATGTGCTGCAGGGCGCGGTGCGCACGCAAGGCGAGGCGGTGCGTATCGGCGTGCAACTGGTGCGCACGAGCGATGGCTTCGAGGTGTGGTCGCAAAGTTACGACGGTGACCTGAGCAACATCTTCGATCTGCAAGAGCGCATCGCGCGCGCGATCACCGATCACCTGAAGATCGTCCTGACTGGCAGCGAGCAGGCAAGACTGGTGCCGGTAGCGACCACCAGCGCGGAAGCGTACGCGGATTTCGTGACTGCGCAGGAACTGGTCAATCGCCGCACCGGCGATAGCTTGCCGCGCGCTATTGGATTGCTGCAGAAAGCCACCACGCTCGACCCGAATTTTGCGCGCGCCTTGTCGAAGCTCGCGGTCGCCTACGCGGTGCTGTCGCAATACACGGGGAACGATTGGAAAACGAGCTGGCGAGCGTCCGATGCCGCTGCACATCATGCGCTCGCGCTCGATCCGGGCGCGGCAGAAGCCTACGCCGCGCTCAGTTACAACCAGTTTTCGCAACGACATTACCTGGCGATGGTGGAGCCCATGCAACGCGCGCTGGCACTGGCGCCGGACAATTCCGCGGTGAATTACTGGGCGTCCAACGAGCTGGCGGCGATGGGCCGGACCCGTGAAGCCGAGGTGCGGATCGATGCCGCTCTCGCCAACGACCCGGCCAATCCGCTGCTGCTGTTTTACAAGAGCGCGTTGCGCTGGCGCGAAGGCGACCAGGCCGGGGCGCTGGCCTACATCCATCGTGGTGGCGTAGCGGAGTCCGCATTCGGCGCGTTGATGCTGGAATACTACGACGCGGCACATGGCGACATGGCTGGATCTGCGCGGGATTTTGCCGCTTCGACGAGCCAAATGGGCACGAAGATTCCCGTCGCCGATCTGCAGGTGATCTATCGCGGCACTTATGGCGACGCCGCACGGCACCAAACTGCGCTGAAAACTCTCGACGCACATCTGGGCGACGACTGGGCGCCGACCATGCTGCTGCAACTGGGGGAGCCGGCGCGCTCGTTCGACCTGTTCGAGCACGGACACAGCGGTTTGTCGGACGGCTATTTCAACTGGCTTTGGCAACCGGAACCGTGGTCGCTCAAGGCCCGCACCGACCCTGCATTCCAGGGCTTCGCGCAGCGCATCGGCATGGTGGATTACTGGAAGCGTTATGGTTGGCCGGACCTCTGCAAACCCGCGCCGTCAGCCGGTGCGGAGGCGTTCGTCTGCCAGTGAGCGTGGAAGCGTCGATGGCGGCCCACCCGCGCAGTGCGGACGTGTAGCATACGCGTGACGGGTTCTTGGCCCGGGGGACGGATTTGCGATGGCCGGATCGCTCAAACAGACTTTCGACGAATTCCGCCGCCGCCGCGTGTTCCGGGTGCTGGCGGTGTACGTGGTCGCGGCCTGGGTGTTGATCCAGTTCGGCAGCGCAGTGTTCGAGCCGCTCGGCTTGCCGCCGTGGTCGATGCGCCTGCTGCTGGTGCTGCTCGCGGTCGGTTTCGTGCTCACGTGCGTTCTGGCCTGGGTCTATGACATCGGCCCGCATGGCATCGAGCGTACCGTGCCATTGCCCGCGAATGTCGCGGCGATCGCCGAACTGCCGGCCAAGGCGACCGATGCGTCCGTTGCGGTGCTGCCGTTCGCCGATTTGAGCGAGGCGAAGGACCAGGATTATTTCTGCGACGGGCTCGCCGAGGAAATCCTCAACGCGCTGGCTTCGGTGAACGGGCTGCGCGTGGCATCGCGCACGTCGTCGTTCCGCTTCCGCGGCGGTACGGCGGATGCGCGCGAGATCGGCAAGACGCTGCGCGTCGGCGCGATCATGGAAGGCAGCGTGCGCAAGGCCGGCGATCGCGTGCGCGTTACCGCGCAGTTGATCGATGCCGGCAGTGGCTATCACCTGTGGACGGAAAGTTTCGACCGGCAATTGCGCGACATCTTCGCGATCCAGGAGGAAATCGCGCGCAGCGTGGCGAACGTGTTCCGCATCTCGATCAAGGGCGAGACGCTGGACATCTGCCGTAGTCCGCCGAACGACATGCGCGCCTACGAGTACTACCTGCGCGGTCGGCAGATCGCGTCGGTCAAGAGCAGCGACAACTGGACCAAGGCGCCGGAAATGTTCCGCCGCGCGATCGCGCTGGATCCAGGTTACGCGCAGGCGCATGCAGGACTGGCCGACCTGTTGGCGCAATTGCTGATTTGGCGAATATTGAAACCCGAGGACGTGCTTGACGAGGCGATCAATGCCGCCAAACGGGCGTTGGAATTGGCGCCGAATCTGGCCGAGGCGCATGTCGCGCGGGCAAACACGTTGTCGCTCGCCGGCGATGACGCGGGCGCGGTCGCGGCGTTCGAGCGGGCGATCGAACTCAATCCCGGCCTTTACGAGGCGCACTACTATTTCGGGCGTCACGATTTCGCGCGCGGCAAGTACGCGCGTGCGATCGAGCAATTCGAGGCGGCGCACCGTGCGCGACCCGACGAATTCCAGGCGCTCGCTCTGGCCATCAACGCCGCCGATTCGTTGGGCGACCGGGCCCGCAGCGATGCGCTGACGCGGCTGGCATTGCCGGTCGCGTTGGCAGAAATCGCGGCCGATCCCGAGAACGGCCGTGCCTTGTACCTCGCCGCTGGCATGCAGGTGCGACTGGGCGATGTCGATGGCGGGCGACGCAGTCTCGAAGCCGCGCTGCGCTTGCAGCCGGACGATTTCGGTACCTTGTACAACGCGGCTTGCACGTTTACACACATGGGCGACAACAACCGCGCGCTCGACATGCTGGAGCATGCGCTGGCCTCTGGCGGCGGATTCCGCGAATGGATCGAAAAGGACTCCGACCTCGACGCGTTGCGCAGCCTGCCGCGTTACGCGCAAATCATGGCGCGATTCGACGACAAGCCTCGGGACAAATCCGGATAGTCGGCGGCTGCGGACGATCCGGCACCAATCACGCTGGGGCGTCCGATCGGCTAAAATAGCGGTTTCCTCGGAGGCCGCATGAGCCAGTCCCAATCCGCAGGTTCGCGCTTTCGCGCGGCGCTCAACGCCGAATCGCCCTTGCAAGTGGTCGGCGCGATCACCGCCTATGCCGGCCTGATGGCCAAGCGCGTCGGCTACCAGGCGCTGTACCTTTCCGGCGGCGGTGTCGCCGCGAATTCGCTGGGCATGCCGGACCTCGGCATCTCGACGATGGAGGACGTGCTCACCGACGCGCGCCGCATCGTCGACGCGACGCAGTTGCCGCTGCTCGTGGACATCGATACCGGCTGGGGCGGCGCCTTCAACATCGCGCGCACGATCCGCAACTTCGAGCGTATCGGCGTCGCCGCGGTGCACATGGAGGACCAGGTCGGGCAGAAGCGCTGCGGCCATCGTCCCGGCAAGGAAGTGGTGGCGGTCGATGAAATGGTCGATCGCGTGAAAGCCGCCGTGGACGCGAAGTCCGATCGCGATTTCGTGCTGATGGCACGCACCGACGCGGCGGCAGTGGAGGGCATCGACGCGGCAATCGAACGCGCGGTTGCCTACGTCGAAGCCGGTGCCGACATGATCTTCCCCGAGGCGATGAAGACGTTGGACGATTACCGCCGGTTCAAGGCGGCGGTGAAGGTTCCGATTCTCGCCAACCTCACCGAGTTTGGTTCCACGCCATTTTTCACCACAAACGAATTGAAATCCGCGAACGTCGACATCGCGCTGTATTGCTGCGGCGCCTACCGCGCCATGAACAAGGCGGCGCTGAATTTCTACGAAGTCACGCGCCGCGAAGGCACGCAAAAATCCGTCGTGCCGGCGATGCAGACGCGCGATGAACTCTACGACTTCCTCGGCTACCACGCCTACGAAGACAAGCTCGACGAATTGTTTGCAACGAAAAAATGAATCAGGAGTTCGACGTGACCGAAGCCGCCGTTCCATTCAAGCCCAAGAAATCCGTCGCGCTGTCCGGCGTCGCCGCCGGCAACACCGCACTGTGCACGGTCGGACGCAGCGGCAACGACCTGCATTACCGCGGCTATGACATCCTGGACTTCGCCACCACCAGCGAGTTCGAGGAAATTGCACACCTGCTCGTGCACGGCAAGTTGCCGAATGCGGCGGAACTCGCCGACTACAAGGCGAAACTGAAATCCCTGCGCGGCATTCCGGCGTCGGTGAAGGCGGTGCTGGAACAAATCCCGGCCTCGGCGCATCCGATGGACGTGATGCGCACCGGCGTGTCCGCGCTCGGCTGTGCGTTGCCTGAATCGGACGACCACAACCATCCGGGCGCGCGCGACATTGCCGATCGCCTGATGGCTTCGCTCGGAAGCATCCTGCTGTATTGGTACCACTTCGCGGTCAACGGCAAGCGCATCGACGTGGAAACCGACGATGACTCCATCGGTGGGCATTTCCTGCACTTGCTGCATGGCGAGAAGCCGAGCGCGCTGTGGGTGCGCGCGATGCACACCTCGCTGATCCTTTATGCGGAGCACGAGTTCAATGCCTCGACGTTCGCCGCGCGCGTCATTGCCGGCACCGGCAGCGACATGTATTCGGCCATCGTCGGTGCGATCGGCGCGCTGCGCGGGCCCAAGCACGGCGGCGCAAACGAGGCCGCGTTCGAGATCCAGATGCGCTATGACTCAGCCGAAGCAGCCGAGGCCGACATCCGCAAGCGTGTCGAGGCCAAGGAAGTCGTGATCGGCTTCGGCCACCCCGTCTACACCACCGGCGATCCGCGCAACAAGGTGATCAAGGAAGTCGCGCGCGAATTGTCCGTCGCGCAGAAGAACATGAAGATGTTCGATATCGCCGCGCGCCTGGAATCGACGATGTGGGACATCAAGAAGATGTTCCCGAACCTGGACTGGTTCAGCGCGGTGAGCTACCACATGATGGGCGTGCCGACCGCGATGTTCACGCCGCTGTTCGTGATCTCGCGCACCTCGGGTTGGTCCGCGCACGTGATCGAGCAGCGCATCGACGGCAAGATCATCCGCCCAAGCGCGAACTACACCGGGCCGGAGAACCTGAAGTTCGTGCCGCTTGACAAGCGCTGATTGGGGCTCCAGACCGCCGCACGAACCACGTAACCTAGAGTATTGCGCCCAGCCGCGTGCCTTGCTCGATCGCGCGCTTGGCATCGAGCTCGGCGGCGACATCCGCGCCGCCGATCACGTGCACGGGGATGTTGGCGGATTTCAGGCCATCGTACAAATCGCGCAGCGGCTCTTGGCCGGCGCAGATGACGATGTTGTCCACGGCCAGCACTTGCGGATTGCCGTCGATGCGGATGTGCAGACCGGCATCGTCGATGCGCTCGTAATTCACGCCACCGAGCATCTTCACGCCCTTCATTTTCAGCGCGGCGCGATGTACCCAGCCGGTGGTCTTGTTCAGGCGCTTGCCGAGTTTGCCGGGCGTGCGTTGCAGCAACCAGATTTCGCGCTCGGATGGTTCAGGTTCCGGTTTTTCCAGACCGCCGGCGTGCGCATAGTTCATGTCCACGCCCCATTCGGCCGACCAGCGCGCGATGTCGGTGGTGGGCGAGGGCACGCGCTGGCTCAGGTATTCGGCGGCGTCGAAACCAATGCCGCCGGCGCCGATGATGGCGACGCGTGCGCCAACCGGCTTGTCGCCCGCGATGACCTCGCGATAACCGAGCACCTTGGGGTGATCGCGTCCTGGTATTCGCAATGCGCGTGGGGTCACGCCGGTGGCGATGATGACGGCATCGAAGCCACCGACCCGTAAAGTGGCGACATCGGCGCGCGTGTTCAGCCGCACATCCACGCCCGTTTCGG
>DATIOA010000218.1:0-3867 GCA_035473575.1 Rudaea sp.
CAGGGCATCGATGCAAAGGGGATGGGCGAAAAGGATCCCGTGGCCAGCAACACGACCGCCGAAGGCCGGGCCCAGAACCGGCGCGTCGCGATCGTGGTGTCGAGTCCGTAGAGACCTGCGCTAAAACGGAATCTCATCCTCGTCGAAATTGTCCGCCGCGGGGGCGGCCGGCGCGCTGCGCGCAGGCGCGGACTGCGGGCCGCGCGCGGGACCGCGTTCGCGACGCTCGTAGCCGCCGCCGGAGCCGCCTTCGCCGCCACCTTCCTTGCCACCCAGCATCTGCATCTCGTCGGCGATGATCTTGGTCGACCATTTCTTCAGGCCGTCCTTTTCGTATTCGTCGGTGCGCAGCTTGCCTTCGATATAAACCTGCCGGCCTTTCTTCAGGTATTCGCCGGCGATCTCGGCGAGACGGCCGAAGAAGTCGACGCGATGCCATTCAGTGCGTTCCTGCTGCTCGCCGGTCTGCTTGTCCTTCCACGACTCGCTGGTGGCGAGGCGGATGCTGGTGATGGCCGTGCCGCTGGGCGTGTAGCGGGTTTCCGGATCGCCGCCAAGGTTGCCGACGAGGATGACTTTGTTGATGCCGCGTGCCATGACGTTACCTTCCCGATGAGCTGCGATTTGCGTGGTCCAAAGCATACCATGCACGCTTGACCCGGCTGCCGGAAACCGTCGTGACGCGGCGTAGGAAAACGCCGACCGGCAGGCATCGCTATAATCGCGGTTTCTCGCCACGATCCTGCTTCGCATGGCCATAGCTCCGTCCGATCTGCCGCAGCAGGCTTCGCACTTCGCCGACGCGCAGGCGCTGGCCGCGCCCGGCATGGTGCGCGTCGATGCGCTGATCCGCGCGCGGCTTGCCTCCGACGTGGTGCTGGTCAACCAGATCGCCGAACACATCGTGGGCGCCGGCGGCAAGCGCCTGCGCCCGATACTGGTGCTGCTCGCCGCGCAGGCCGCGGGTTACAAGGGCGCGCACGACGTGCTGCTCGCCGCAGTGGTCGAGTTCATCCACACCGCAACCCTGTTGCATGACGACGTGGTCGACGAATCCGACCTGCGCCGCGGGCGCAAGACCGCGAACGCGCTGTGGGGCAACGCGGCCAGCGTGCTGGTCGGCGATTTCCTGTATTCGCGCGCGTTCCAGATGATGGTCGAAGCCGACGACATGCGCGTGATGCGTATCCTCGCCGATGCCACCAACCGCATCGCCGAAGGCGAGGTGCTGCAACTGCTCAACATCCACAATCCCGATGTGGATGAAGCCGCGTATCTGCGCGTGATCGAGCGCAAGACCGCCGTGCTGTTCGGCGCGGCCACGCGCCTGGGCGGTTTGCTCGGAAGATTGCCGGCGGTGCAGGAAGACGCGCTGGCGAATTACGGATTGAATCTCGGCTTCGCTTTCCAGATCGCCGACGACGTGCTCGATTACGTCGCCGACGCTGGCACGCTCGGCAAGAACATCGGCGACGACCTCGCCGAAGGCAAGGTCACGCTGCCGCTGATTTACGCGCTCGAACGCGCCGATCCTGCGCAGGCAACGCATATCCGCCATGCCATCGAAACCGGCGGACTGGATGCGCTCGACGCCATCCTGGCCGCGATCCGCGGCAGCGGCGCGGTCGCGCGGGCGCGCACGCGCGCGCAGGGCTACGCCGACGCGGCAAAAGCGGCATTGTCCACGCTGCCAAAATCGTCTGCGCGCGACGCACTCGAAGCCCTGGCGGACTACGCCCTGCAGCGCGACCACTGACCACGCGGCGCCCAGGAAATCGCGCTTTGGAAATCGGTAACACCACCGGGCTAGACTGGCAGCACACCCCCAGAGACAGGAGCCACCGATGCGTCGATCCAGCCTGTTGGTTGCCATTCCCCTTGCCGTCCCATTCGTTGCCGCTGCGGCGGCACCGCATTACGCCGTAGTGCAGCATTACGCCATCGGCCAGTCCGGCGGCTGGGATTACCTCACGTATTCCGCCGACGGGCATCGCCTGTATGTCAGCCGATTCGACCGCGTGCTGGTGATCGATGCCGACACCGGCAAGATCGAGGCGACGATTCCCGGCACCGATGGCGTGCACGGCATCGCGCTGGTGCCGAAACTCGGCCACGGCTACACCAGCAACGGTCGCGCCGACACGCTCACCGAATTCGACCTGGCAACGTCCAAGCCGTTGCGCACGATTGCGGTGGAGGGCAAGAATCCCGACGCGCTGATTTACGATTCCGCTTCCGGCCATCTGTTCGCCTTCGACGGCCGCAGCAACGAGGCCAGCGTCGTCGATCCGGCCGCAGGCAAGCTGGTGACGAAGATTGCGCTGTCCGGCAAACCCGAGTTCGCCGCAAGCGACGGCGCCGGCAATGTCTACGTTAACATCGAGGACACCGCACAATTGGCACGCATCGACAGCGCGACCAACAAGGTGACCGCCGTGTGGAAACTCGCCGATTGCGAGGAACCGTCCGGGCTCGCCCTCGACGTCGCGCACCATCGTCTGTTTTCTGTTTGCCAGAACAAGCACATGGCAGTGACCGACGCACAATCCGGCAAGGCCGTCGCAAGCGTCGCGATCGGCGAAGGCCCGGATGCCGCCGGATTCGACGCCACGCGTGGACTCGTCTATAGCTCGAATGGCCACGACGGCACGCTGACCGTCGTGCACGAAGTCGATCCGGATCATTACAACGTGATAGCGACCGTGCCGACGCAGAAGAGCGCCCGCACGCTCGCGCTCGATACGGACGGCAACCGCATTTTCACCGTCGCCGCGCAGTTCGGGCCGCGTCCCGCGCCGACCAAGGACCAGCCACATCCGCGGCCGACCATCGTCGATGGCAGCTTCGCCGTTCTCGTCATCGGCAATCACTGAGGAGAATTCATTCATGAAAATGTCCATCATCGCCGGTTTTATCGCAGCCGCGTTCTCGATTTCCGTCAGCGCCAAAGACGCGCCATGTTCCATCGCGCCACCGGCGAACGCCTCCAATGCACAACTTGCCGCCCTCGCCAAGGTGACGAAAGACGCCGCACAGACAAGCGCGCTCAAGGCGATCAACGTAGCGGGCAAAATGGCGCCCCAGAGCACCGAACTCAAAGCCGAAAACGGCTGCCTGATCTGGTCGTTCGACATCCGCAATGCCGGAACCGGCGCGACCTATGCGGTCATCGTCGATGCGGGCAACGGAGCGGTAATCTCCGTCAATGGCCAATCCCCAGCGAAGTAAGCCGACGAAACGCACGGCGACGCACACCAGGACAATGCCCAGCGCTGAACTGCCTGCCGACAAGCGACGCGCCGCGCGGTCGTCCGCAGCGGCGTGTCTGTGCGCTTTCGCTCTGGGCGGCTGCGCGATTTACCACGCGCGGCCGCTCGACGAAAAACCGCCGCAGGCGGATGCGTCCACCCTCGCGCAGGCGGCGGACAAGATCACATCACCGCGGCTGGCACCGCTGCCGATTCCGCCCTCCGGGCCGTGGACCGATCTGCAACTGGCGGACATCGCCATCGTTGCCAACCCCGATCTGAAAGCCTTGCGTGCGCAGGCCGGTGTCGCCGACGCACAGGTATTCGCGGCAGGCCTGCTGCCCGATCCGCAGATCGGCATCGGCGTGGACGATCCGGACGGCTCGGGCGTCGTCAATGCCTACACGCTTAACGCCGGCTTCGACATCGCCGCCCTGCTCACGCGCCACAGCCGCGTCGCCGCCGCGCGCGCGAACGCCGAACAGGTGCGCCGCGACATCGCCTGGCAGGAATGGCTGGCCGCGAACCAGGTGCGCCTGCTGGCGCGGCGTTATCAATTCCTCGAACGCCAGCACGACATCGCCGCACGCGCCGCCGACGCGGCGGAAAAACTGCTGGC
>DATIOA010000219.1:0-11414 GCA_035473575.1 Rudaea sp.
GCGCTAAGGTGCGCGCCCACGCAAGAAAGCCGCAGCAGGAGTGAGTGCCGTGTCCACCGCGCCCAGCAAAACCCTGGAAACGTTCGCGAACCCGGAACCGGGCCGCGATTATACCATCCGCATGCGCATTCCCGAGTTCACTTGCCTGTGCCCGAAAACCGGGCAACCGGACTTCGCCACCCTGCATCTGGAATACGTGCCGGACAAGACCTGCGTGGAACTCAAGTCGCTCAAGCTCTACGTCTGGAGCTTCCGCAACGAAGGCGCCTTCCATGAAGCCGTGACCAACCGCATCCTTGACGACCTGGTCACGGCCACGCAGCCGCGCTTCATGCGCCTGTCCGCCGATTTCGGCGTGCGCGGCGGCATCTACACCACCGTGGTCGCCGAACATCGCGCACCGGCGTGGCGAGCGCCGGGCAAGGTCGAACTGCCCTAGTTTTTCGTTGCCGGCGCCGTGGGGGCTACCGGGGCTGACGGCGCTTGCTCGCTCGTCTTCGCCGGCGGCTTGACGTTCGGCGGGTATTCGATCTTCGCCTGCTCGCGCAGCTTGTCCAGGCGCTCGCGCCCGATCTTCATCTGCAGGTTGCGGCGCAGGCCGTCCTTGACCTGGTCGAACGGCGGCGGTGTGTAGGGATTGGCAATGTCCAGATGCACAACATGCCAACCGAACTCGGTCTTGACCGGGGTCTTGGTGGAATCGCCATTGCGCAGTTCGGACAGCGCCTTGGCCAGTTCCTGGGGAAGCTGATCGGGCAGCACGCGCGTGTAACGGCGCGCCTGTTTCGCCTTGGCGTGCCAGGAATCGAATACCTTGTCGAAAGGCTTGCCCGAAATGAGGTCGTCTTCGGCCTTGAGCGCATCGTCATCGTCGTCGAACAGCAGTTGGCTGAAATCGTAAGCAACCTTGCCAGCGCGAGCGGCATGGTTGTCGTACTCGGCCTTGAGCATGGTGTCGTTGATCGGCGTGCGTTGCTGGAACTGGGCGAAAGTCGCGTCCGCCACGCCTTGCAGGCGCGCCGCTTCGACACGGGCAAGGTACTTGCGATCGGCAGGGAAATTCTCGCGTTGCGCCGCCTGGGCCAGGAGCACGAAATCCGTTGTCAGGGTCAGGGCCTGCTCGCGCTGCTTGGGCTGGGTCGTATCCAGGCGATGCGCTTCGGCCACCGCATCGAGCAGGTCTTGCGACACCGGTGTGCCATTGACCGTTTCGACCACGGTGCCGCCCGCCGGCATCTGGATCACGCGATTGTCCGCGCCATTCGATGAGCAACCGCCGATTGCGGCAATCGTGAAAGCGAACAGGGATATCTTGCGCATTTTTCGACCTTCAGTGCGTTTCATCGGGAGCACGCGCCTCGACGGCGAGCGCATGGATATCGGTTTCGAGCATGTCCGCCAACGCGGCATAAACCGCACGATGGCGTGCCAGCGCTGCCTTGCCGCCAAACGCGGCGGAAACGATGCGCACGCGGAAATGCCCGCGACCATCGCGCGCGCCGGCATGCCCGGCATGAAGATGACTCTGATCCTCGACCGTGAGCTCGGTCGGCGCGAAATCGCGCGTCAGGATTGCGCGAATGCGCTCGACGCGGCCGCTCACGGCAGCACCTTGCGGAACGGGCGCACATCCACGGCGCGATACACGCCCGCCGCGCGGTATGGATCGGTGTCGGCCCAGGCCTGTGCAGCATCCACATCGTCGAATTCGGCGACGATCAGACTCCCGGAAAACCCTGCCGGACCGGGATCTTCAGCGTCGACAGCGGGGAAAGGCCCGGCGAGCAGCAGGCGCCCGGCGTCGCGCAGCGCATGCAGGCGCGCCAAATGCGCCGGGCGTGCCGCCAGGCGCGCTTGCAGGCTATCGGGATTGTCGGTTGCGTAGATCGCGTACCACATGCGATGACCCGAACGAACGAATCGTGAAGTTTAGCGGAATGCGCGTGCGTCCGTCCGCGGGCGCGGCGCCATGTACAATTCGCGCGCATGTTGCAGACACTCTCCGTCAAGGATTTCGCCATCGTCGGCGAGGCCGAAATCGCATTCGCCGACGGCATGACCGCTGTCACCGGCGAAACCGGCGCCGGCAAGTCCCTGCTGGTCGATGCGCTCCTGCTTCTCGCCGGGCAACGCGCTGATGCGGGCATCGTTCGCCAGGGCTGCGAACGTGCGGAGCTGTCGGCCACATTCGCGCTTGACGACGCGCCGGCGGCGCTGGCTTGGCTCCAGACCGAGGATTTCGACGAAGGGGACGCCTGTCAGTTGCGCCGCGTGATCCGCGGCGAAGGCACATCGCGCGCCTGGATCAACGGCCGCCCGGCCACGCTGACCCAGTTGCAGGCATTGACGGAATTCTTGATCGAAATCCACGGCCAGCACGAGCATCAGGCGCTGCTGCAACGCACGCATCAGCTCATCCTGCTCGATGCCTATGGCGCACATGGCGCGGAACGCGATCGCGTTGCCGAGCTGGCCACCCGCTGGCGCGCGGCCGATGCCGAAATCCGCAGGCTCTCGGGCGGGCAGGATCACTCCGAACGCATCGCCATGCTCGAGCACCAGTTGGCCGAACTCGACCGGCACGCGCTGACGCCGGCGGAACTCGATGCGCTGAACGAAACGCACAAACGCCTCGCCAACGCCGGGCAACTGCTGCAAGGCAGCGAGGCCGTGGCCGAATTGCTCGACGGCGACAGCGAATTCGCCGCGCTGCGCGCGCTCACGCGTGCGCAGAACGAATTGGGCCGGCTCGCTCAGCTCGACCCTGCGCTGGAGTCCTCGCGCGAACTGCTCGACGCCGCGGCGATCCAGCTTGGCGAAGCGCATTCCGCCATCGGCCGCTATCGCGATGGCCTTGAGCTGGACCCGGACCGATTCGCCGAAATCGAAGCGCAGATCGCCAAGCTGCACGAACTGTCGCGCAAGCATCGTGTTCCAGCCGCGGAACTGAAGGCGCATGCGCAAACGCTGCGCAGCGAATTGGAAGGTCTGCACGGCGCAGGCGAACGCCTGGAATCGTTGCTGCGCGAACGCGAAGATCTGCGCCGCGATTACTCGACGGCTGCAGCGGCGTTGTCGCAAAAGCGCACGGCGGCGGCGAAACGGCTGGACAAGCAAGTGACCGCTCTGATGGCGGAACTCGGCATGGCCGGCGGCCGCTTCGAGACGGAACTCGCCATTGAAGGCGACGCCACGCCGAATGCGACTGGCGCCGAACGCGCGGAATTCCTCGTTTCCGCCAATCCGGGACAACCGCCGCGGCCGTTGCGCAAGGTCGCCTCCGGCGGCGAACTGTCGCGAATCGGCCTGGCCATCGAAGTGGCGACGCTGGGCATGGATGACGTCGGCACGATGGTGTTCGATGAAGTCGATTCCGGCATCGGCGGCGCGGTCGCCGAAGTCGTCGGGCGGAAACTGCGCGAACTCGGCGGCAAATGCCAGGTCCTGTGCGTGACGCACCTGCCGCAAGTCGCCGCGCAGGCGCACGCGCACCTGCGCGTGGTCAAATCCAGCGCCGCGAATTCCACGCGCATCGCGATCGAGACGCTGGGCGATTCCGCGCGCCGCGACGAGATCGCACGCATGCTGGGCGGAGTGAAAATCACGAAACAGACACTGGCGCACGCGGAGCAAATGCTTGGCAGCGCGCAAGCGTGACGAGATACGCTACGGCGTTTTTTTCTTCCGGGCGCGCACGTACAGCACGAGGCTGTGATCCTCGATCGTATAGCCGTGGCGTTCGGCGATCTCGTGCTGGAGTTTCTCGATCGCCTCGCTGGTGAATTCGATCACCTTGCCGGTATCGACGTCGACCATGTGGTCGTGATGCTTGCCGCGGTCGATTTCGTAAACAGCCTGTCCCCCCTCGAAATTGTGCTTGAGCACCAGGCCGGCGGCTTCGAATTGGGTCAACACGCGATAGACGGTTGCCAGGCCGACATCGCTGTGATGCTGGATCAGCTCACGGTAAATATCTTCTGCCGTCATATGCTTGCCGGAAGAAGTTTCCAGGATTTCGAGGATGCGCATGCGTGGCTGGGTGACCTTCAAGCCAGCCTTGCGCAGTTCTTGGGTTTCCATCCAGCCCTCGCACGCGATAACGAGCAGGAAATGATCTCTAGTGTATCATCGCCCGCTTTCCGCCCGCTGGTATCCACCGCATGACGACGTTCTTCCGCACCGCTGCCGCCGCGCTTTGTGTCATCGCCGTCGCGGCATGCAGCCCGATCTACAAGCTCGACATCCAGCAGGGCAACCTGTTCAACAAGAACCTCGTCGATTCGCTCAAGCCCGGCATGAGCAAGCGCCAGGTGACCCTGGTCATGGGTTCGCCGTCCATCGTCAGCCCGTTCGACCAGAACCGCTGGGACTACGTCTCGACCTTGCGCAAGGGCAACGGTCGCATGGCGACCAAGGACCTGACCTTGCACTTCGAGAACGACGCGCTCGCCAAGATCGAAGGCGATTACTTCGCCGAGGATCCCGTCGAACTGGTCAAGGAAGCGACCAAGTACAAGCGCCAGTATCCGGACGAAAAGCGCCCCGACGACAAGAAAAAGCAGGATCAGGGCAGCTGACCGCGCGCGCGAGTGCGTCGCGCCTGCTTCGGATCGATTTTCAAGGCACGGTAAAGCTCGACGCGGTCGCCGTCGCGCAAGCGCGTATCCGGCTTGACGATCTGGCCGAAGATACCCATTCTGGCGGGTACGAAATCCGGCAGTTGCGCCAGTATTCCGCTGGCTGCGACCGCATCGGCCACGGTCGATCCCGCCGCCACTTCCACGGTGCGCACGACCTGCCGCTGCGGGTCGGCATAAGCCACCTCGACGCGGATCGTCTCAGCCATGGTCGCGCTGCGCCTCACGGCAGAATTCGTCGACCATGCGATCGGCCAGTTTCTCGAATCCGGCGCGAAAAACCGGAGCCAGGATGCGGCCACGGTATTCGAAATCCAGCGCCAGCGCGATCTTGCAGCCGGATTCGCCCAGCGCAGTGAATTCCCAGATGCCGGACAGGGACTGGAACGGCCCGTCGGCGAGCTGCATGGCGATGCGCTGCGGCGCATCGAGTGTGTTGCGCGTGCTGAAACTCTGTGTCGTGCCGGCGATGCGCAAATCCAGGCGCGCGACGATGGCACCGGGTTCACGTGAGAGCACCGCTGCGCCCGCGCACCAGGCGAAGCGGCGCGGATAGGCCTCGACATCGTTGACCAGATCGAACATCCGCACCGGCGGAAAAGGAACGATGGCGCTGCGGCGAATATGAATCACGCGGAATATCCGTCAGAATTCACGACATTATGAACAAGGCGAAAGCAAAAAAGGACTCCGGCAGCTCGACGATCGCGTTGAACAAGCGCGCGCGCCACGAGTACCACATCGACGAGCGCTACGAAGCCGGGCTCGCGCTGCAGGGTTGGGAGGTCAAGAGCCTGCGCGCCGGACGCATCAACTTCGGTGACAGCTACGCCCTGGTCAAGGGCGGCGAGTTGTACCTGTTCGGCGCCTCGATCCCGCCGCTGATTTCGGCATCCACGCACGTCGTCGCCGAAGACCGGCGCACGCGCAAATTGCTGCTGCACCGAGCCGAGATCGACAAACTGATCGGCGCGGTCGAGCGCAAGGGTTACACGATCGTCCCCACCGCGATGTACTGGAAGCACAACCGGGTCAAGGTCGAGATTGGTCTCGCCAAGGGCAAGCAGGACCACGACAAGCGCGCGGACGAGAAAGAGCGCGACTGGAACCGCGAGAAACAACGGGTGATGCGCGCGCGCAATGGTTGAACCGGGCGCTTGTGTGCCCATATACTGACGATGTCCGTGCGGCGAAGTCGTCGCCATGCGGGCAAGGCGTTTTCAACCCGGGGGCGACATGGCTTCGACGGGGATATCGAAATCGCCTGGTGCATGCCGAGGGGGCAGCTTTCCTCGTTAATCCAGCCGCAAACTCTTAGTTGCCAACGACGACAACTACGCTCTGGCCGCTTAAGGCCTAGCCCCGAACCCGCTTGTGTCCGTGCTAGCCGGTGTAGGGTCATCATCACGGAATCGCCGAAGCGCGCCGTCGGTCGCGCAAGGCTAACTCCAAACCGGCTGGTCCCGAGGTGCGCTTTGCGCGTCGTGTTGCCTCGGGATGAGATCAAACGGCGCGCTACGCATGTAGAACCGGGGATGTAGAATCTTCGGACGGGGGTTCGATTCCCCCCGCCTCCACCACTTTGTGTGCGTCATGGCCGTAGCGATTGCCAAAGACAACGCCCCGCGGCTGTTCGACCCGGCCAGGCTGGACCGTGCCGACACGCAGGTGCGCAATGAGCCGTTTCGGTTTCTTTTCGCCAGCGGCCAATTGCCCGCGGACTGCACGACAGCGCTGCACGAGGATTTCCCCAAATACGCCGGTGCGGGATTTTTTCCCTACGACGAAGCCGACTGCGGGCCGAGCATCAATCGCCTGGTCGCAGACCTGACGAATCCCGCGGTCGCCACGGCGGTCGGTGCGCGGCTTGGCATCGACAACCTCGGCCAGTATCCGACGCTGGTGACGCTGTGCCGCACCCTGAACAAGCGCCACGGCACCATCCACACCGATAGCAAGTCCAAGGTCGCGACCGCCCTGCTCTACCTCAACGAATCCTGGCCGGACACCAGCGACGGCTGCCTGCGCTTTCTCAAGCGCATCGATGCGATCGATGACATGGTCGCGCCGGAAATCAGGCCGCTGTACGGCAATTTCGTCGTGTTCAGGCGCGCCGACAATTCCTTCCACGGGCATTTGCCCTACGAAGGCGAGCGCCGCGTGATCCAGGTGGCGTGGTTGACCAGCGAAGAAGAAAAATCCCGCAAGACCCAGCGCGGCAAATTCTCGCGCCTGTTCAAGAAACTGCTCGGCGGACTCGACCGCCGCTTCGGCGCGCGCCGCGACAGGAACGCGGCGCACCCGAAGTAAGGCGCGTTACCAGCAGGAGCCGTTGCTGGTATCACCTGTCATGTTCTTGACGCCAGTGTCGGTCAAGGTCAACTTCTTGCATTGGTCTTTTTCTTGCGCCAGACCCGAAACCGGAGCAGCAGTGAGTGTGTACGACTGCCCGTTTGCGGCAACAGCAATAGTGGCAGTGTAGTAGCCTGGCGGCGGCGAAGTCGCGGAAGTTAAACCCAGGCCAGTTGGCGGCGCGGACGTAATGGATGAAGCGTAGTTGTTGTAATTGGTGTAAAAGCGCTGCTCGGCCGCCGCAATATTCATCAACAGGCTCTGCCCATCCACGCGCCGCGACCGGAATCCGTACTTGGCGTAGTTGTACATGGCCAGCGCGGCGAGAATGGCAACGACAATTACCACGATCATGAGTTCAAGCAAAGTAAACCCGCGGTTCTTGTTGCCACTAATTGCCATGTCGATTCCCCGTCGATTGATCCGCATCAAAGGTTGTTGAGCAATTCGCGCCACGATGTGCGCCGCCAAATCGGCAAGCCGCCATCGATGTTTAACGGATCGGTGGTGCCGATCTTGCCAACACCCGGGATTATCACCGAGCCACCACCGATCGGTGAGATCACCGCGCCGCCACCAGTAGCCGGCGGATTGGTCACTTCAGAGCCGACCGCCACCGTGCCGCCAGTGCTGCTGGGTGGATTGAGCGGCCCACCCATTGCGGCATTGACCGCCATCACCGCACCGGTGCGTCCGGGATTACACGGGTCGTTGTTCTGGCCCGGAATCAGCGAAAACAACACCGCGATGCCGGCACTGGGCAATGGTATCGCTGTGACCACGTTGCGTTCGCCGTTGACGCCGCTGACGTTGAGCGGAATCATCCAACCGGCCTTGGTCGTGGGCACCGTATTCGAGGTCAGATAACGTATTCCAGCCGTATCCTGAGTCAACGTCTGCGAAACGAGGTCGCTTTCGTGCAGGGGATACTTGCTTGAGCCCGTGCCGTAATCGCGCACGCCGAAGAAGTGGTTGGTGCCGAGCACGCTCGATGCGGTGCGGTCCTTCGGCCCCAGATATTCGCCAGAGCCGAACACATAGATCGAACTGCCAGTGGCTGGATCGCCGAACGCCTGCGGCATCACCGTGATCGGCTCGCAGCCGATGCCCGTCTTGTTCGTGGAGCTGCAAGCCGTGGTGTTGTCGTAGGTCTTGAACATGGCCTCGACGCTCCACTTGGTCGGATCGGTATTCGACACGTCGAAGCGCCACAGGTTGCCGGCCAAGTCGCCCGCCACAGCCACGTCATCGATCAAATCAGCGCCAAAGTCCGCAACAACCGGCTGCGACAGCCCGTAACTCGTCACCGACGACGACGTGTCGATCTTGCGGATCACGGCGCCCGTCTGCGCATCCAGCACCCACATATGCGTCACACCGGCGCTTGCTGCGGGCGCGGTATCGGTCACGCCCCCGGCGACTGGTCCGGGCGTTCCATAGGTTGCGGTTTGCGATGGGAGGCGTTGTGGGAAGTAGCCGCTAGTCAACAAAACTACCCATCTGCCGTTGTGCAGTCGCGCGATATTTGCCGAATTGTAGGTGTAGCCGAGGTCCGAATCGTTGGTGCTGGTGAATTCCCACAGAAACTTGCCGGCCGCCGTGGCTTCGCTGGCCGGGGTGCTCTGGTCGGTAATGTCCAGCGCATAGATGCCACGCCCACCCAGGCGCATCGAACCGACCAGGATCGTGTGCCAAGTGCCACCTTTGCTCGCGTCGGTGCTGTCCGCGGGGAAGAATGCGTCGGATATGGTCGGCGTGCCATCGACGCTGGGAATGAGTGTATTCGACGGGTTGGTGATCTGACTCAGTTGACCATTGCCGTAGAGCATGTTCGGCACATAGGCCCAGACCTCGCTGCCCGTGGCGGCATTGAAGGCGTGCAGCATGCCGTCGTTCGCACCGACGTAGAGCAATGGCGTGCGGTTGATGTTGTCCGCGACGAATTTTTCGTAGCTGTTGCAACCGGTCGCAGTCAAGCCGCCAGCACCGGTGCACGGCGCCGCTGCAGCCTGTTCGGCCGAACCGACCGGGAAAATATCCTGCAACGGGCTGGCTGGGCCGGCTTCGTACTTGGGTCCTGCATTGATGACTGGGCCCAGCAGCGATTTGCGGATGCGGAACTGGCGCGGCAGGATTTCGCTGGTCGGCGCGGTTTCGTTGTCGCGCTTGCCGCGCAAGTAGTCCACGCGGTCGGTGCCGTTGCCATCGTTGGTTGCTGTGGCGGGCGCACTGGCTGGCGTGGTTATCACTTGTCCAGTAGATCCATCCACGTTGGTGGTGGTCGGATCGAGGTTGAGATAGCCCTGCTCGGTCGAACTCAGGCTCGCCCACTGGAACGGTACGCCAACGAGGGTGCTGCCGCTCTTCTTGGCCGTGAAGATGATACGCGAGGGTGGCGTCGGTGGCGGCGTGGAAACCTTGCAATCACCGCGCGGCGGAGTCTGCGAAGTCGGCGCGATGGCGGTAAACGTGCCGCCGGTCATGATACAGCCTGCGTCCCAGTCCGCGGCGGTGGCGATTGCGGTGGTGGCATCCAGCGCCAGCTTGTACAAGTAACCCGACCAGCTTCCACTGTCATAGCCGCCAGTGAAGCCGAAGGTGCCCTGGTTCAGAATCGAGGTGCTCACCGATTCGGACGTGGAAGATTGCGTACGTGCAGCGACGCTCTGAATGATGGCGGTCAGATGCTGCACCAAGCTGCTCGGGTCGGTGGCGACGAAGAACGCGCCACGGCTGTTCAAGGCCGCATGCCAGAGGTCGTCGATATTCGCGGCAATGCCACTGCCGCTGCCGTTCGGCTTCGGCCAGCCAACGGCCCCGCTCGAAGTGGTTTGACCCGTACGCAGAAAACACAGATCGTTCTTGCCGACGCCAAGGCCATTGGTGTCCTTGCTGCAATCCATGTCGTCGGAATAGGTCAGGTTACCGAACGCCCCCAGGGTCACGGCGAACTGCACCAGATGCGGCCAAGTGGCCGGATCGTTGGCCGGATTCCAGAACAGTTCCGGCGTGGCACCCGGATCGGTGGGATCGACCGTTGCCGCCGTACCCGTCACACCGGTGGTTTGATCCGGGAAATACGCGGGAACGAAGTCCTTCACAACCGGCGTTGCCGTGGCATTGGCGTCGGTCAGCGTTTTGTACAAGTTGTTGGCCCAGTAATAAAACGAAATATCCGAATAGCTGGACCCCGTATCGCTGTCGTTGGTCCAGCCACTGTGGCCGAAAATGGTGGTCGGCGATTTTGTGTTGCTCGCCACGCCCACATAGGTGGATGGATCGCTCGTGGACAGGAACCCGGCCGGCAGATTTATGGCCGTGGTCGATGACGCATTGCTGCCGTTTCCGGTCACGCTGACCGGGGGCTGGTTGTACAGGCCATCCGTCATCATCATGTGGAAGTTTTGGCGACAGGCCAGTTGAACGCCCGTTGTCGACGTGCCCGATGGCGACCAATACGGGTTTTTCGTGCTGTTCGCCGAAGTGCTGACATTCGAATTGCAATCGCTAGTTAGCCCATTGCACAGGAAGTTGCCGGCGCGAATGGCCGCCGTACGGGTTGGGGTACTGCCACTGGCACCGGTTTTGAAAATCCAGTTGAAGAACGCAGCGCGATAATTCGCCCCCGAGCCATACGGATCAGCGGTGGAATCATCAAGATTCGTAATCACCAAGCCGTTCAGTCCATTGACGGAACCGCTGCCGCCGCCGTAGGTGGAATTGTTGATGTTCTGCCACAGCACGCGAACGTTGGAGCTCTTCGGTGTGCCAATGACGCCGAACACGCGCGACAACGCAGTGCGCGCCATCACGTTGCGGTAGCGGTAATAGGCATACCAGTTCGCAAAGTTCTGGTACTGGCTCGCGGGCACGGATACCGCCTCCCAGTTGGCCGTGTTGTACAGGGCGGCTTTGCCGGCCGTATCGAAGGCACCGGTGGTTGCGTCGATGGTCAGCGAGCTGAGCGCGCTGGCCTTGAAGCGCCAGTAGACGGGACCGCCATTCGGAGTGGCGCCGGTATCCGGATCGGCATGCGAAGCGGTGCCGTCGAAGGGGTTTTGGTCGGCGTTCGATGTCCAATTGGTGGTCGTGTTTACCGAGCTGCACTTCCAGCGGTTGTCGGTAGTGGTGGTGGTCGTCGTCGTGACGTTCCACTGGTAGGTATCCGACCAAGTGTATGTATATCGCTTTGGACTGTAGGAGGTTTTGCAAGAACCGTTCGTGTTAGTTGTCTTGCAGACCTCTTTTTTTACGCAGTTGTAGGCATTGCTTCCATCGGGCGCGGTAGGACATGGCGTCGTATTGGTGCCGGACTGATCGCCAACAATGATCTTCAAGCACGATCCCAGATCTGCCGTTGCCGGGCAGGTTCCGCCATACGATGTAGCGACGTTATTCGTATTCGTTACCGTGTACGTGCCGGTC
>DATIOA010000220.1:0-3710 GCA_035473575.1 Rudaea sp.
GCGCGCAAGCGCCTGCGCAAGGAACTCGAAGTGCTGCTGCCGGCGGAAGTTGCCACCGCGCATCCGGGCTTTATCGACGATCTGGCGAATGCGCGCGGCCAGACCCGCGATGCGCAGATGCAGGCGATCGTGGCGGCGCTGCGCATCCTGCTCGATCGCGTCGCAAGCCTGGACGAGGACCGCATCCTGCGCGGCTTCCTCGGCTGCATCGGCGCGATGTTGCGTACCAGTTATTTCCAGACGCCCGGCGGCAAGCCGCGCGAGTACATCAGCTTCAAGTTCGATTCGTCCAGGGTGCCGGAACTGCCGAAACCGAAACCCTATCGCGAGATTTTCGTGTATGCGCCGCGCGTGGAAGCGGTGCATCTGCGCTTCGGCCCGGTCGCGCGTGGTGGCCTGCGCTGGTCGGATCGCCGCGAAGACTTCCGCACCGAGGTGCTGGGCCTGGTCAAGGCGCAGATGGTCAAGAACACCGTCATCGTGCCGGTCGGTTCCAAGGGTGGCTTTTTCGTCAAGCGTTCTCCTGTCGGTGGCGACCGCGATGCGGTTCTCGCCGAGGGCATCGCCTGCTACCGCCTGTTCATGAACGGCATGCTCGACATCACCGACAACCTGGTCGACGGCAAGGTGGTGCATCCGCAGAACTGCGTGCGCCACGATGGCGACGATCCCTATCTCGTCGTCGCCGCGGACAAGGGCACGGCGACGTTCTCGGACATCGCCAACGCGATTTCCGGCGAGCACGGTTTCTGGCTCGGCGACGCGTTCGCCTCGGGCGGCTCGGTCGGCTACGACCACAAGGGCATGGGCATCACCGCACGCGGCGGCTGGGAATCGGTCAAGCGCCATTTCCGCGCGCTCGGCCGCGATTGCCAATCCGAGGATTTCACCTGTGTCGGCATCGGCGACATGTCCGGCGACGTGTTCGGCAACGGCATGCTGCTGTCGCGGCATACGCGCCTGCTCGCCGCATTCGATCGCCGCCACATTTTCCTCGATCCGAATCCCGATGCAGCAAAATCCTTTGCCGAACGCGAGCGCATGTTCAAGTTGCCGCGCTCGTCCTGGGCCGACTACGACGCCGGACAGATCAGCGCCGGCGGCGGCATTTATCCGCTCAGCGCGAAATCGATCCCGATTTCGGCACAGGTGCGAGAAGCGCTCGGCATCGACGCCGGCGTCGATTCGCTGTCGCCGAACGATCTCAAGCGCGCGATCCTCAAGGCGCCGGTCGACCTGCTCTGGAACGGCGGCATCGGCACCTACGTCAAGGCCGAAACCGAATCCAGCGCCGATGTCGGCGACCGCGCCAACAACGCGATCCGCATCAACGGCAAGGAACTGCGTTGCAAGCTGGTGGGCGAGGGCGGCAACCTCGGCTGCACCCAGCGCGGACGCATCGAGGCGGCGCTGTCATCCGGTGTTCTGCTCAACACCGACTTCATCGACAATTCGGCGGGCGTGGACACGTCCGACCACGAGGTCAACATCAAGATCCTGCTCGGCGACGCCGTGCAGCGCGGCGAGCTGACCTACGACACGCGCAACACGCAGCTCGCGGCGATGACCGACGAGGTCGCGCGCCTGGTGCTGCTCGACAACTACCGCCAGAACCAGGCGATCAGCCTGATGGAACGCATGTCGGTGGCGCGCATCGGCGCCAAGCAACATTTCATCCGCACCCTGGAAAGCCAGGGCCTGCTCGACCGCCAGATCGAGTTCCTGCCCAGTGACGCCGAATTCGCCGAGCGCAAGGCGCGCGGGTTGGGCCTGACGCGCCCGGAACTGGCGATCCTGCTGTCGTATTCCAAGATTGTGCTGTTCCAGCAACTGCTCGAATCGGACGTGCCGGAAGACGCGCATCTGTCGAAGGAACTGCGCCGCTACTTCCCCACGCCGCTGCAGGAAAAATACGCGCCGCACATGGAGCGCCATCGCCTGAAGCGCGAGATCATCGCCACCGCGGTGACCAACTCGATGGTCAACCGCATGGGCGCCACGTTCGTGCTGCGCATGGGCGAAGACACGGGCAAGACGCCGGCACAGGTGGCGCGCGCCTACAACATCGCGCGCGAGGTGTTCGATGCGCGCGCGCTGTGGGCCGGCATCGAGGCGCTCGACGGCAAGGTCGACGGCAACACGCAGATCGACGCGCTGCTGGTCATCTGGAATGCGCTGCGCGGTTCCACGCGCTGGGTGCTCAACCACTCCGACGCCACGCTGGACATCGCCGCCGCGGTGGATCGTTACCACCAGGGCATGCGCGACCTGCGCGGACATCTGCTCGAAGCGATCACGCCTCGCGAGAAGCAGCGCTACGACGCCGACAAGCAGCGCTGGCTGGATGCCGGTTTCCCTGACGGGCTCGCGGCCGATCTGGCCGTGCTGCCGACGCCGGGCTCGGGTCTGGACATCATCCACGTCGCCGCCGAGCACATGTTGCAGGTCGAGCGCGCCGCCGAGGTGTATTTCGCGCTCGGCGAGGCGCTGCACCTGTCCTGGCTCATGGACAGGATCGAGAGCCTGCCGGTCGAGTCGCGCTGGCATGCGCACGCGCGCGGCAGCCTGCGCGACGAACTTTACAGCCAGCACCGCGCGCTGACCGTGCAGGTCATCCAGCACGGCGGCAAAGGCGCCGCAGGCAAGGCGCCTGGCAACGGTGCGGAGTTGGTCGAAGCCTGGCTCAACCGCGACGATCCGGCGCTGAAGTTCACCTTGGGCATGTTCGCGGACATGCGCAGCCAGCTCGTCGCCGACTACCCGATCGTCTCGGTCGCGGTGCGCCGGCTCGCACAACTGGTGCAGGCGGGCGGGTGAGCGTCGCATGACATCCGCCATTGCCTTTGTCGCCAGCAAAACCGAAGAAGCGCAGGCCGCGCTGGCCGACCTGCGCACGCGCTACGGCGAGGTTCCGGTGGAGCAGGCCGACATCATCGTGACGCTCGGCGGCGACGGCTTCATGTTGCGGACCTTGCACCGGCACCTGGCGTCGGGCAAACGCTATTACGGCATGAAGCTCGGCACGGTCGGATTTTTGATGAACCAGTACCGTCCGGACGGTTTGACCGAGCGGTTGGCGCGCGCGCAGCCAACCGTGCTCAAACCGCTGGTGATGGAAGCGGTGAGCGAATCGGGCACCACGACGACGTCGCTCGCGTTCAACGAAGTTTCCTTGTTGCGTCAGACCAAGCAGGCGGCGCACATCCAGGTCTCGCTCAACGGCGCGGTCAAGATCGAGGAACTGATGTGCGACGGTGTGCTGGTGTGCACATCGGCCGGCTCCACCGCGTACAACCTCAGTGCGCACGGGCCGATCCTGCCGCTCGGCGCGGACGTGCTGGCGATGACCCCGATCAGCCCATTTCGCCCGCGGCGCTGGCGTGGCGCCATCTTGCGCGCAGGCACCAAGGTCAAGTTCGAGATCCTCGATCCGTACAAGCGACCGGTCAGCGCCACCGCCGATTCCAACGAAGTGCGCGACGTGGTCGAGGTTTCGATCCACGAATCGCAGGAACAGACAGTCACGATGTTGTTCGATCCGGAACACAATCTCGAAGACCGGATTCTGAATGAGCAGTTTGCGTATTGACCGTGTGGCGATCGCCGCTGCTGTCGGCGCGCTGGCGTTTGTCTGCATCGGCGGGGTGTCGGCCGCGGAAGTAGCGCCGCAGGTGCGCGCGGCATTGGCCGCGCATGACAGCGCGGATGTG
>DATIOA010000221.1:0-5395 GCA_035473575.1 Rudaea sp.
GCGTAATTATGTCGTGGCAAACCCCGGGCGAAGGGATTCGCCCGGGGTTTCACGCTGCCTGGCGCAGCAGCACGTGCAGCCGCGCGCCATGCGCATCGCTCATCGTGCTCATCGCGCTGGACAGCGTCAATATGCGATCGCGCATGCCTTGCAGGCCGAAGCCGTGTCTGCGATCTGCCGGAGAGGGCAGTCCGAAGCCGTCGTCGCGCAATTCCAGTAAGGACAATGCCTTCGTTTCGCGCAGGTGCGTGCGGAAGCGTGTCGCCTGGCGTTCGGCGGTGGACTCGGCCTTGCGTGCCGAGGGTTTGATCGAGCACCAGTCCGCAACGTAGGTTTCAGTCGATCGACGACAGCCTTTTGCTGTCGTGGTCAATCCGAGCTGCGCAGCGCGGGACTTCACGCTCCACATCGCCGGTCATCGCCGTGCGTCGCGGCGGGGTGAGGCGGCACCGATTTCCTGCTCAACGGGCTGCAAGAAATAACTAGGTCGCGCGCGGTATTGCGCGTTCCGCACAACTTCAGTGCGGATCCAGAGCCATCGTCAAGGAATGTATCCAAGACAGGCGTTAAAAAAACAGGGTCCGCATGCGGGGCCGCCACAATCCGAGTCGGTGTTGCACGCGGCGACTTGGCAGACGCTGGGACCGCACTGGGTGGTATCGAAAGTGCATTGCCGCGTGCAACCAAGGGTGCCGTCGGCATACCCCTCGCTCGCACAGGTCGCGCCACCCAGATCGGCGCGGTCGCATGCCTCGCCGGCCTCGACTACACCGTCGCCACACGACTCGAAGCCCTCCCAAAATACCTCGTCGCCGAGTGATGCCGTGCTCGCGACGCGGGTGCCAAGGGTGGCCATGTTCAACTGGCGGCGCAAGGCGCTGTGCTCGCCAGCATGAAGGTTGATGAACGGTTTGGCGTTAGCGTCGGAAGCGGCTGGAGATGCGCCGCGGTCTTGAGCGGCGACGATACCCAAGGTCGCGATACCGAAGGAAGCGATACCGAAGGAAGCGATACCCAAGGCGAGAGGCCTGCAGGATCGTTTGACGTTGATCATGATGCCTCCAGACACGACAACGCCCATGCGCGGTCAAATATAGGCGCGTTGGTTCGGCGTTGTCCAGCACATGATCATGCGATTGGCCGCTCCTGTCGGGAGAATCAATGGTACCGCCGAATTGGAACCGTCAAAGCGGAGTCTGAGTCCAGCAATTGGCTGCCGGCACTCAGGCTTTACGGCGCATTCGCAAAAATCGACGCCGACGCCGAATGCGGACCCTGCATAAGCCTTTCGCGTGTGCCAAACCGTGCACGCAACAATCGCGACCTGTACCGCATCGCGCTGGAAAACGGGCTTGTTGAAGCCTGACTCAGATTTCGCCGGCGAGCTTGGCCGCCAATCCGGTGTACGTTGCCGGCGTCAGCGTGAGCAAGCGTTTCTTCTCATCCGCGGGCAGCGCGAGTGATTCGATGAACGCGCGCAGCGATTCTTGCGTAATGCCTTGCCCTCGCGTGAGCGCTTTCAACTGTTCGTAGGGTTCGGGCAGACCGTAGCGGTGCATCACCGTCTGCACGGCTTCGGCGAGGACTTCCCAGTTTGCGTTGAGATCGGCGGCAAGACGTTCGGGATTGGCGTTGAGTTTTGCCAGTCCTCGCAGCAGCGATTCCAGCGCCACTTGCGTGTGGCCAAACGCGGTGCCGACGGCGCGCAGCACGGTGGAATCGGTCAGGTCGCGCTGCCAGCGGCTGATCGGCAACTTTTCCGCAAAGTGTACAAACAGGGAATTGGCCACGCCGAAGTTGCCTTCGGCGTTTTCGAAGTCGATCGGATTGACCTTGTGCGGCATGGTCGAGGAACCGACCTCGCCGGGTTTGAGCGCCTGCTTGAAGTAGCCGAGCGAAATGTAGCCCCACACGTCGCGCGCGAAGTCGATCAGGATGATGTTGGCGCGGCGGATCGCGTCGCACAATTCGGCGATGCAATCGTGCGGCTCGATCTGCGTGGTGTACGGATTCCACATCAGGTCCAGCGATTCCACGAAACGTTTCGCCAGCACGGGCCAATCGACGTTCGGGTAGGCGGCGACATGCGCGTTGTAATTGCCGACCGCACCGTTGATCTTGCCGGTGAGTTCCACAGCCGCGATCTGCTTGCGCTGGCGTTCAAGGCGCGCAATGACGTTCCCGATTTCCTTGCCGAGCGTCGTCGGGCTCGCGGTCTGTCCGTGCGTGCGCGACAACATGGCTTGCCCGGCCAACGCATGCGCCATCTGGCGCAGCGTGTGGACGAGCTTGTCCAACATCGGCAGCAGCACGCCGTCGCGCGCATCGCGCAGCATCAGCGCATAGGCGAGGTTGTTGATGTCCTCGCTGGTGCAGGCGAAGTGGACGAATTCCCTGGCCTTGGCGAGTTCAGGGTGATCGCCGATTTTTTCCTTGATGAAATACTCGACTGCCTTGACGTCGTGGTTCGTCGTGGCCTCGATGGCCTTGACGCGCTCGGCGTCCTGCAACGAAAAGCCGTCGGCCAGCGTCAGCAGGGATTGACGTGCGCCGGCGTTCAGGGTGCCGAGTTCGGCGATGGCCTTCTCCCCGGCCAGCGCCAGCAGCCATTGGACTTCGACGCGCACGCGGCGCTGCATCAAGCCGAACTCGCTGAAGATCGGCCGCAGCGCTTCCACCTTGGCGGCGTAGCGGCCATCCAGCGGCGACAGGGCAGTAAGCGGTGAGGGCTGCATGGCGGGTTCGCGGGCCGGGAAACGCGAATGATACACCGGGAGGTTATAATCGCAGGCTCATCCCGACCTTGGTTTCACGGAGTTTTTGATGGCCGATTTCCGCATCGAGCGCGACAGCATGGGCGAGCTGAAAGTCCCGGTCGCCGCGCTGTGGGGCGCGCAGACTCAGCGTGCCGTGGACAATTTCCCGATTTCAGGGTTGACCATGCCGCGCCAGTTCATCCGTGCGCTGGGCCTGATCAAGTCCGCCGCTGCGCAGGCGAACGCGGACTTGGGGCATCTGTCCAAAGCGAAGGCGAAGGCGATCCGCAAACAGTCCGAGCGCGTGGCCGCCGGCGAAGTCGACGCGCAGTTTCCCATCGATGTGTTCCAGACCGGCTCGGGCACGTCCAGCAACATGAACGCGAACGAGGTGATCGCGCACCTGTGCGCGGCGGCTGGCGCCAAGGTGCATCCTAACGACGACGTCAACAACGGACAGTCGTCGAACGACGTGATTCCGACCGCGGTGCACGTGAGCGCGGCGTTGACCGTGTCCGAACAACTGCTGCCGGCGCTGGCCCATCTGAAGAAAACCATCGACAGGCGCGCGAAGGAGTTGGCCAAGGTCGCCAAGACCGGACGCACGCACCTGATGGACGCCATGCCGGTCACGTTCGGACAGGAATTGTCCGGTTGGTCGGCGCAGATTGGCTCTGGCACCGAGCGCCTGAACGATGCCCTCAAGCGCGTGCGCCATCTGCCGCAGGGCGGCACAGCGGTCGGCACGGGCATCAATGCGGATGCGAAGCTCGGCCCGGCCATCTGCAAGGAACTGACGAAACTGACCGGGGTGAAATTCGAATCCGCCGGCAATTTCTTCGAAGGCATGTCCTCGCAGGACGCGGCGGTGGAATTGTCCGGCCAGTTGAAGACGCTGGCGTGTTCGCTGATGAAAATCGCGAACGACCTGCGCTGGATGAATTCCGGTCCCTTGGCGGGACTGGGCGAGATCGAACTGCCGGCCCTGCAGCCGGGCTCGTCGATCATGCCGGGCAAGGTCAATCCGGTGATCCCGGAGGCAATGGCGATGGTCTGCGCGCAGGTCATCGGCAACGACGCGACGATCACCATCGCGGGCCAATCCGGCAATTTCCAGCTTAACGTGATGCTGCCGGTGGTGGCATTGAACTTGCTGCAAAGCATCGAGATTTTGGCGAATGCGTCGCGTCTGCTCGCGGACAAGTCCATCGCCGGCTTCAAGGTGCGTCAGGACAAGATCCGCGAGGCGCTGGACAAGAATCCGATCCTGGTCACGGCGTTGAATGCCGTGATCGGCTACGACAAAGGCGCGGCCACGGCCAAGCAGGCGTACAAGCAGGGCCGTCCGATCCTCGACGTGGCGCTGGAAACGACGGGTCTGTCGAAGGCGAAATTGAAGGAGCTGCTCGATCCGATGGCGCTGACGAAAGGCGGCGTGCACGGGGGTTCGTCGGGTGGGTGACGTGCCGAACGGCACATGCGCACGATTCCTGCGCTGGCAGACTCGCAAACCGTTTTTTCACAGGGTGTTGGAGACCTAACATGTACAAATTTATACCTTTGGCGGCAATGCTCTTCGCCGGCGCGGCGCTGGGCCAGCAAGTCGACGTCAGCGGCAAGGACTTTCTGTCCGGCGCGGGCGACGCCAAGCTCGCGGGCATTGCGCAACAGGCCGCGGCAGCCGGCAAGTCGCTGGAAGTCACGGCGCCGGACTATTGGCAGGCCAAGGTGGCGGCGAAGCTGCACGCGGGCGCCGCGGATGTGGCGGTCAAGTCCAACAACGGCTTTTTCGAGAATGTGCTGGTGAAGGTCGTCGACGCCGCGCCAGCCAAGCCGGCCGCACCGACGCCGGACGTACAGGCAGGAAAGGCCGCCGCCGAAAAGGTCGCTGCACAGAGAGCCGCGGAAGAGAAGACGGCGCAGGAAAAGGCCGTTGCCGAAAAGGCCGCCGCTGAACGCGCCGCCGCTCAGGCCGCTGCCGCGAAAGCCGCCGCGGACAAGGCGGCCGCCGAAAGAGCCGCCGCCGAGAAAGCCGTGGCAGACAAGGCGGCTGCGGAGAAGGCCGCCGCCGAGAAGGCGGCAGCGGAGAAGGCCGCTGCGGAAAAAGCCGCTGCCGACAAGCGCGAAGCGGCGCGCAACGCGATGCTGAAGAATCTCAACGAAGGCCGTCCCGCCGAAGGCGATGTGCAGGTGGGAAAGCTGCAGGTCGGGGACGTCGTTTACGTCGACGGCGATCTGCGTGGCGTTGTACGCCGCAGCAGCTCGCGCCTGCAGTTCTTCTGGCTGCAGGGCGACTTGAATCTGGATCGCGTCGAACTGTCGCCGAACGGCGAGGGCCGCTACAAGGTGCTGCGTGCGATCGACGCTAGCGCCACGCCGGTGTTGCGCACGCGCAGTGGCGGTACGTTTGCCGCCGCGGTTCCGGCGGACGGTTCGGCCGCGCGCAAGTCGCTGCAGGATCAATACGCCGATGGCCGCGCGGTTGCCGACTCGCTCAAGCCTGTGGATCTGCGCCAGGGCGACACGATCTACACCGGGCAAGGCGCTGCTCTCGTGGTCAGGCGCGCCGGCGGGCAGCTCGCGCGTTACTGGCTCGACGGTTCGCTGGATCTGAGCCAGATCGGCCTGCAGAGCCAGGG
>DATIOA010000222.1:0-3452 GCA_035473575.1 Rudaea sp.
GTGCTGCTGCATGTCTATTTCACGATCCACGATCCGACCACGCTCGACCGCCAGGGCAACGATGTCGGCACGCAGTACCGTTCGATTGCGTTCTACCGCGACGCGGCGCAGAAGGCGGCGATCGAAAAGGCCATCGCCGAAACCGCGGCGAGCGGCGAATGGCAGGGCCGCATCGTGACCCAGGTCGAGCCGTTCACCGTGTTCTACAAGGCGGAAAACTACCATCAGGAATACTTCCGCCTGCACGGCACGCAGCCCTATTGCCAGCTCGTGGTGGCGCCAAAAGTTGCCAAGGCGCGCAAGAAATTCCACGATTGGCTCAAGTAGCTGCGTTGAACAACTCCGGCTGGGTAAATTCGTCCGCGTCACGGAAATTCGATAGGCCAACGCCCGCGAGCCGGTAAAGCGTCGTCGCCGGCAGTTCCACGCGCGCAATGAGCGATGCGGCGATCTCCACGAATTCGTTCTCCGACTGCGGCGGCAGCGGCGGCGTGTGGCTGCGCGTGAGGAGGTGGAAATCCGCGGTCTTGAGCTTGAGCACCACGGTGCGACCGATGCGCCCGGTCTTGCGGCTTGCCGCCCAGGTCTTCGCGGCGAGCGCATGCACCGTCGCTTCAATGGCGGACAGCGGCAGGTCGCGCTCGAAGGTGTCCTCGGTCGAAATCGACTGCACGAGTTGGTCGGGATCGACGGGCCGCTCGTCGATGCCGCGCGCGAGTTCGTGCAGGCGCCGGCCATAGCGGCCGAATTGGCGTTCCAGTTCGCGCGCGTCGCGCAGGCGCAGGTCCGCGCAGGTGCGGATACCGAGCGACGCGAGCCTGCCGTCCATGACCTTGCCCACGCCCGGAATCTTCGCCACCGGCAGCGGCGCGAGGAAGGCCGCGGCCTCATGTGGACGGACCACGAACAGGCCATCGGGTTTACGCCAGTCCGAGGCGATCTTGGCGAGGAACTTGTTCGGCGCGACGCCCGCCGATGCGGTGAGCGCGGTTTCCTGCGCGATCGCAGCGCGGATGGATTTGGCCACAGCGGTGGCTGAATCCAGCCCGGATTTCGGCGCGCTGACGTCGAGATAGGCTTCGTCCAGCGACAGCGGTTCGACCAGATCCGTGTGGCGCAGGAAAATCTCGCGCACCTGCTTGGATACGGCGCGGTAGCGCGTGAAATCCGGTGGCACGAAGATCGCGTGCGGACACAGGCGCTCGGCGCGCACCGCCGGCATCGCCGAGCGCACGCCGAAGCGGCGCGCTTCGTAGGATGCCGCGCAGACCACCGAACGCGCGCCGCGCCAGGCAACGACCACGGGTTTGCCGCGCAACTTTGGATCGTCGCGCTGCTCGACGCTGGCGTAGAACGCATCCATGTCGATGTGGACGATCTTGCGCGTGGAGGCACCCATGCGCGAATTGTGCGCGTGGCGTAGTCGATTTCCTACACATCGATGCGGCGTGCGCCGATTTTCCGGATCGAATCAGCTCGCGATGATGATCGCCACCCAAACGGAGGGCGCATCATGCATCAGAGTCCTTATATCGCGAGCGGGCGCAGCATGCGCTGGTACGAATGGCTGACGGGTTTGTTCCTGCTTGGTCTTGCGTTCGGCGTGCGCGCCGGCTCGGTCTACAAGTGCGTCGATGCTTCCGGCGCGACGACCTATCAGGATCGATCCTGCGCCGTTGCACAGGCGCAAAGCGAAGTCGAAATCGCGCCAGCACCGGCCTTGGCGCCGTCGCCGCAATATGCAATGGAATCGCGACCACGCAGCGGTTCTGGGCGGACGCAGCATTCCGAATACGCCTCGACGCGTGCCAGCACGCGTGGCACGGCTTACGAATGCCGTGCAAGCGACGGCCGCGTGTTCTATCGCCTCGGCGCCTGTCCGCGTTCGCTGGCTGCCGACGGCGGCGGCACGAGCCAAGGCAAGGGTCGTGGCAAAGGCAGCGCGAATTCGGTGGGCGTCTCCGGCCATCCGGTGCCGCGCGAGGATGCCTGTTACCAGATGCGCCGCGCCGGGTCGATTGGCCGTGGCGGGCGCGAACACGACGAACAGATATCGACCTACGACAAGAATCTGGGCCGCGATCCCTGCGCGTGAACGGCAATTCCGGTATCTTGGCGCGATCGCCGATAACGGGATCGTTCCATGATTTTTCGCCGTGCCATCGCACTCGTCGCCGTGTTGATGCTGGCCGCCTGTTCGGGTCCGAGTGCACCGCCGCCGGATCCCGCGGTCGCGGCGAGAGCCGCCACCGAGGCGCAGGCCGTCAAGGAAGATGCTCTCTACGACCAGATGCGCCAAAGCGGCAGTTGGGATATCGCCACGTCGCTGGGTAACGAAATTCTTGCCAAATATCCGAACACGCAAACCGCGGCGCGCGTGCAGCAGACGATAGACGAGACGCGCGCGAAATCCGCGGCCATCGCCGATTCGCACCGGCTCGCGCGTCTGTGGACCTACACCGCCACGGCCGAAGACGGCGGCACGCAATACGCCGCGGCGATAGCGACGAAGGAGCCGCTGAAAATCCCGAACGCGCGCCTGCGTCTGGTCCTGCGCCAGCATCCGAAGTGGGGACAGAGCGTGTACCTGCTGCTCGACAACACCACGTTTGACTGCAAGGGCGGCTGCGCAACGCTGCCGGTCAGCTTCGACGGTGCCAGGGCGCAGCGCATGAAGGCGACGATTCCGCCGACCGGCGAGCCGGCCTTGTTCATCGACGACGACAAGAGTTTCATCGTGAAGATGGGAAAATCGAAGATCGTCGCCATTGGCGCGAACGTGAAAGGGTTGGGTCTCACGACGATTGAGTTCGAAGTCGGCGGCTTCGAGGCGGCCAAGTTGCCAAACAAACCGCGCAAGTGATCAGCGCTTGCGCGCCAGCATCACGCCATCGCCCAATGTGATCAGCGTTGCATCGACGCGCTGATCGGCGTGGATCTTCGCATTCAGCGCGCGGATCGCATTGGTATCGGCGTCGTGCACGTTTGGATCGGCGACCTTTCCGGACCAGAGCATGTTGTCCAGCACGACGAGTCCCCCGGGGCGCAGCAGTTCCAGGCAGGCTTCGTAGTAGGCGTCGTAACCGGACTTGTCGGCGTCGATGAAGGCGAAATCGAATTTTCCGCGTGCCGTCTTCGCAAGATCGTGCAGGGTGTCGAGCGCCGGAGCCAGACGCAGGTCGATGCGTGCGCCGACGCCGGCTTCGTTCCAGTAGCGTCGTGCGATGGACGTCCATTCTTCGCTGATGTCGCAGCACACGAGCTTGCCGTCGTCGGGCAATGCGGACGCGACCGCCAGCGCACTCATGCCGGTGAAAGTGCCGACCTCGATGCAGCGCTTCGCGCCGGTCGCGCGCACGAGCAGGGCGAGGAACGCGGCCTGGTCGGGCCCGATCTGCATGCCGGCCTGCGGCAGTTTCGCGGTTTCTTCGCGCAGGCGCGCGGCGACGGAG
>DATIOA010000223.1:0-2934 GCA_035473575.1 Rudaea sp.
TCGAATGGACTCGCGTTCATGACCGGCACGTCGATGGCGTCGCCGAATGTGGCCGGCGCAGCAGCATTACTCGTCGCCGCGCATCCGACCTGGGGCCCGGCGCAGATTGAATCGGCGTTGCTGGGAACTGCGCTGGCGGGAAGCGTGCGCTTGCAGGACGGCGTGACGCCGGCGACGCCGCTGGATGCGGGCACAGGGCGCATGCAAGTCGCCGCCGCCGTGCGGGCGGGATTGTATCTGCCGATCAGCGCCGCGGATTTTCGCGCGCAGGACCCGTCGCGCGGCGGCAACCCGGCCGCGCTCAATCGCCCGGGCATCGAAAGCGAATCCTGTCCCGGCCAATGCAGTTTCGTGCGCACCGTAGCCGACATTTCCGGCGGTGGCACCTGGACGGTTTCGGTACAGGGCGCGACGTCGAACGCGAAGATCGCGGCGACACCGACGCAGTTCACGCTCGCGGCGAACGCGTCGCAGACCTTGAACATCGCCGTCGACGTCAGCGATCCGCACCTGACCGGAACCTGGTCGAACGCGCGCATCGTCCTGCACAAGACCGGCGGCGGACAAGCCGCCACGGACACGGCGCTGACCCTGGCGGTATATGCGTCGCCGGGCAATGCGCCGGCGTTCCAGGACATCGCCACCAGTGGACCGGGCGGCAACCAGACGATTCAACTCAATGGTCTGGCCGCTTTGCCGCAGGCCACGTTCACGCCGACGAACCTGGTTCCCGCCACGGCGACCAGCATGAGCCTGGGCGTGGACAGCAAATCCAACGACATCTATTCCACGTTCCCGGGCAGCGGCAAGCAGTTCGTGCTGTTTGCGAACCCGTCGACGAGCGGTGTGGACGCGGGCCAGACGGGCAGCGCGTTCATCGTCGAGGTCGCCGCGTCGAACGCAGCGGAGGCCGATCTGTACGCCGGCATCGACTACAACGGCGACGGCCAGCCGAGCTACGCCGAGCAGCAATGCGCCAAGGCGAGCGTGTCCGGGTCGGCCGCGCGTTGCGTGATCGACCTGCGCAACGCCGGCCCGGCGAATGTCTGGGCGCTGGTCGACATCCCGCAGAACAATCCGGCGGGCACCTACTCGGTGACGCTCGACAGCGGCATTCCGGCGCTGGGCTACGTCGTGCCGGGTGGCGTGCGCGGCGGGTTCGGCGTGGTCGGTCCCGGTCGCGCCAATGCGCAAGCCGCCTTCCCGTTGCGCCTGTCCTGGGGCTCGCCAGGCGGCTATCCCGCCGTCATGCCCGGCACGCGCTACTACGGCGCGGTGCTGATCGATCCGCTGAACGGCGGCAGCTTCGCATCGCTGGGGCAGGCTGGTTTCGTGCCGTTCGCGTTGACGCGCAGCGCGGGCAACGACGATGTTGCCGATGCGCTCGAACCGAACGCGACGCGCACGTTGTCGCTCGCCGCGGGCGAGACACTCGCCCACCAGTTCATCGACGTGCCGGGCCAGGCGACGCTGCTCGTCGATACGGGTTACGCGAGTGGTTCGTCGAACCGCGGCGCGGTGAATTTCCGCCTGACGCGCGCCGACTTCCCGGCATCGTCGTCCGCGCCGCAAATTTCCCCGGCTCCCGCCGCGACGTCGAGCGACGCGCAGTGGTTGCTCGGCGGCGCGACGACGAGCAAATCCGTCACCGTGCCGGTCAGTGCCGGACGCTGGTACCTCGTCGCCACGAATGCGGATGCGAGCAGCGCCGATGTCACGCTCAAGTTGACGACGAATCAGACCCAGTCCGTTGCACCGGTCGCCGTCGGTTCGTATTACAACCCGCAACGTTCGGGCCACGGCACGTTCATGAACCGGGCCGGCGGTCAGCAGGCCATGTTCTGGTACACCTACCTCGAAGACGGCACGCCGGTGTGGTATCAGGCGCAGGCCGCGGCACCGGTGCCGGGTTCCGGCGCATGGACCGCACCGCTCGGACGCATCAGCTGGAACGGCTCGAGCGTCGGCCAGGTCGTAATCGTCGGCGATGTGACATTGACGCCGGTCGATGCCAACAGTCACATGTTCTCGTGGCATCTGTTCGGGCAGACCGGCAGCGAACGCTTCTTGCTGCTTGGCGCCGACCACTGCGTGCCGTTCAACGGCGCGCAGGCCGATTTCACCGGCCAATGGTATGCGCCGACGCAATCCGGTTACGGCATGGACGTGTTGGGGATACCGGACAGTTCTGCCGGCGCGAGTTTCCAGTTCGATGCGTTCTATTTCTACGACGCGCTCGGGCAGCCGCGCTGGGCGGCAGGCTCGTCGTCGCCGTTCCAGGCGCAGGCGCAATTGAGCATGAACCAGATCGGCGGATTCTGTCCGCTGTGCGCGGCGGTGCAAACGACGCCGCGTCCAATCGGAACCTTGAACGTGAATTTTTCCAGCGCGTCGCAAGGCAGCTATTCGGCAAGCCTGAACCTGCTGCCACCGTTGTCGGGCAACTGGAGCATCAACCAGCCGATTGTGCGCCTGACCGGATCGCCGACGTGCCCGTGAGTTACGCCGGCAACGGCTGCAAGCGCTCGTCGATCAGGCGGTCGGCGAGCGCGAGGTCCACTTGCGCGAGTTCCGATTTGCCGGCGGAGAGTTCGCGCAAAATGCCGGACTGGATTTCGCCGCGCTCGAACGCGACGGAGTAAGGCAGGCGCGAGAATGTGACCATCCAGTAGCGCGGTATGAAGCGCCCGGGTTTGCGTGCGGCGAGTTGGCGCTCCAGCGCGCGCATGAGCAGGAAACGCGCATCGGCCACGCTGTCGCGCATCTCGACGTAGTTTTCCAGCGCCATCGCGGCGATGGCGTCGGCATTCGGCTTGCGCCGATGCTGGAATTCGGCGAAGGCCGTGCCGAAATCGTTTTTCGCATCCTGCAGCAGATCGGCGAGTTCGACGGCGTCCTCGAATCCGCAATTCATGCCCTGGCCGTGGAACGGCA